>NZ_JBYRFX010000902.1:0-8548 GCF_057815775.1 Inquilinus sp. | reverse complement strand
GACCCGGTCGTGGCGGTGGCTGGCGGGCATCGGCCGTCGGGCGAGGAGCAGGCGCCGCTCGACCTCGACGCCGTGCGCGCCGCCATCCTGCAGCATGCGCCCGCCGTCACTGCCTTCGCCGTCGCCGGCTATTTCGCCGTGCGCAACCCGGCGCATGAGCAGGCGGTGCGTGACCTTGTGCGCGACCTGACCGGCAAGCCGGTGCCCTGCGGCCATGAGCTGACCTCCGGCCTCGACGCGCCGCGACGGGCGCTGACCGCCCTGTTGAACGCCCGGCTGATCCCGCTGACCGCATCATTGATCCGGGCGGTGCGCGGCCGGCTGGACGCCCGCGGCATCACGGCGCCGTTGATGGTGGTGAAGGGCGACGGGTCGCTGATCGCCGACCGCTTCGCTTTGGCCCGCCCGGTCGAGACCGTGCTGTCCGGCCCCGCTGCCAGCGTGGTCGGCGCCCGCTGGCTGACCGGGCGCGAGGACTGCTTCGTCTCGGACATCGGCGGCACCACCACCGACATCGCCATCCTGAAGGACGGCCGCCCCCTGCTGAACCGCGAGGGCGCCCAGGTCGGCGGCTGGCGCACCATGGTCGAGGCGGTGGAGATCCGCACCTTCGGCCTGGGCGGCGACAGCGAGGTGCGGCTGGAACCCAGCTTCGGCCTGGCGGTCGGGCCGCGCCGATCGGTGCCGTTGAGCCTGCTGGCGCACCAGCACCCGGAAATGCTGTCGGCACTGCGGCGCCAGGCCGAACGCGGCGAATGGACCAGCCTGGACGGCCGCTTCGCCCAACGCCTGCGCGCGCTGGACACCGAGGCCGACACCCTGTCGGCGCCGGAACGCCGGATCTGGGACGCGCTGGCCGATGGGCCGCAGCCGCTGGAATCGGTACTGACCAGCCATCTGCTGGACCGGCCGCTGGAGCGGCTGGTGTCGCGCGGACTGGTGATCCTGTCCGGCTTCACCCCGACCGACGCCGCCCATGTGCTGGGGCTGCATGATGGCTGGTCGCGTGAGGCGGCACTGCTGGGCGCCACCTTGTGGGCCAAGCGCCCGGCCGAACCCGGCTGGACCGTGCCGCCCGACGCCGAGGCCTTCGCCCGGTCGGTGCTGGAGCAGTTGACCGCGGACAGCGCGCTGGCCCTGGTCGAGGCGGCGCTGGCCCGCGACGGCGTGGCCGAACCGGCCCGCGAGGCGCGCGGCCTGCTGCCGCGCCGGGCGGTGGCCGGCATCCAGGCCCCGTCTGCCCTGCTGCGCCCCACCCTGACGCTGGGATTGCCTCTGGTCGGCATCGGCGCCTCGGCCGGGACCTATTATCCGGAGATCGCCCGGCGCCTGGGCACCGAAAGCGTGGTGCCGGAGCATGCCGGTGTCACCAACGCGATCGGCGCGGTGGCCAGCGGCGTGCTGCAGACCGCCATCGTCACCATCACGGCACCGGAGGAAGGCCGCTTCCGCGTCCACGCCCCCGGCGGCATCCGCACCTTCGACAGCCTGGCCGACGCGGCCGCCCATGCCGAAGCCGAAGCCTGCGGCCGGGCCGAAGCCCTGGCCCGCGAGGCCGGCGGCCAGGACGTGGCAGTGACGGTGGCCCGTGCCGACCGGGTGGTGGCGATGGCCGGCGGCCTCGACATGTTCGTCGAAAGCACCATCACCGCCACCGCCGCCGGCCGGCCGCGGATGGGGTGAGCCGGCGTCGTCACATCAGCCGGCTGGTCACCACGAAGTACAGCACGAAGACCACGCCGAGCCCCCAGACCACGGGCGTGACGGCCCGGGTGCGACCGAGGGCGAGGCACAGCAGGATGTAGGCGAAGGTGCCGATCGCCATGCCGTTAACCAGGTTGGCGCTGAGCACCGTGATCAGCAGCATCAGCACCACCGGCACCGCGTTGACGAGATCGGACAGGTCGATCCGCGCCAGCCCCTGCAGCATGAAGATGCCGACCACGACCAGCGCCGGCGCCGTGGCCTGGGCCGGGATGATGACGAAGACCGGCCAGACGAACAGCGCCAGGACGAAGCAGGCCGCGACCACGATCGAGGTCAGGCCGGTGCGGCCGCCGGCCTGTACCCCGGTGACGGATTCGATGAAGGCGGTCACCACCGAGGTGCCGAGCAGCGGCCCGACGATGGTCGCGGTGGCGTCGGTCGAGAAGGCGGCGGTGGCGTTCGGGATCGACCCGTCCGGCCGGCGCAGATTGGCCGCCCCGGTCACGCCGATCAGCGTCGCCAGCGTGCTGAAGAATTCACCGCACAGGAAATAGAACAGCAGCGGCAGCACCACCAGGAAGTGTGAGGCGAGATAGCTGAAGTCGAGCGCCAGGAAGGTGCTGGCCGGCCATTTCGGCATGGCGAAAAAGGCGGTCGGCAGCGTCGTCACCATGGTGCCGTCATCCTTCAGCGGCACGAAGATGCCGATCACGGTGAGGATTGCGATCGACAGGATCAACGCTCCCGGCACCTTGCGCGCGACCAGGACGGGCGTGAGCAGCAGGCCGGCCAGGGTCAGCAGCACCGGCGGGCTGGCCAGCGACCCCATCGCCACATAGGTGTTGGGGTTGGCGACGATGAAGCCGGCCCCCCGCAACCCGATGAACACGATCAGCGTGCCGACCGCGGCCTGGATGCCGATCTTCAGCGCGTCCGGCACCTCCTTCGCCACCTTCTCGCGCAGCTTCGACAAGCTCGGCACCAGGAAGATCACGCCGGTGACCGCGACCATGGCCAGGGCCGCCTGCCAGGGGATGCCCATCTGCTTCACCACGACATAGGCGAAGACGATGTTCGACCCCATCGCCGGCGCCACGGCCAGCGGCAGGTTCGCGGTCAGCCCCATCATCAGGCTGCCGAAGATCGCGGCCAGCGCCGTGGCGATCACCAGGTCGCCGCGGTCCATCCCGGCGGCCGACATGATCGCCGGGTTGACCGCGACGATGTAGGCCATCGCCGCGAAGGTGGTGACGCCGGCGATCACCTCCTGCGGCAGCGAACTGCCGCGTTCGGACAGCCTGAAGCGCCGGTCGAGCCAGCCGCCGGTGGACGACGGATCGGATACGGTCATGAGCCCCCCTCGCCCGGGTCTGCGCCGGGTCGGATCGATCGGAACGGCGCCCCCTACCAGACGACGGGGTGGGTCTCCCCGCTCTGCACATTGACGAAGCCCTGCGGCGCCTGCTCGCAGGGTGCCACCAGCACCCAGCGCCACGGCGCGCAGGTCAGCGTGGCGAAGATCAGCCGCTCCGGGAAGCCCGGAAACCAGCGTGGATGGAAGGTCGGCTCATACATCCAGTCGATGCCTTCGGCAGCGGCGTAGAGGCGCTGCATCTCGGCATCCAGTTCCTCCGGCGGCCGGCAGCTCATCAGCCCGCCGATCTCGTAGCGCACCGTGGCCAGCACCTGTCCGTCGCGCACCAGGGCCCAGCCGCCCTGCTGCTCCGTCAGCGTGTTCACCGCCAGTGCCATCGCCGCATCGGAGGACCCGACCGCCCAGATGTTGTGCTTGTCATGCGCGACCGAGCAGGCCAGGGCCGTGTCCGGCGTGCGCGGGCCGCAGCCGAGCCAGAACATCTTCGCCACTTGGCCCTCGCCGGAGAAGCGGTCGACGATGGCGAATTTGGTGATGTTCCGCTCCGGGTCGCGCTGCACCGCGCCGTCATGCACCGGCAGCTCGGCGGTGAGGAAGCCGTCGGCCCAATGGAACGGCCGCAGCAGCGCCGCCTGCATCGTCTCGCGCCCCGGCGCCGTCGGCAGCGCGAAATCCGCCGCGGTCAGCCGGCGCTGGATGTTCACCGTCTGCCGGGCCCAGCCCGGCCAGTCGATCTGCGGCAGCGCGCCGGTGTAGCGCTTGCCCTCGGACACCGGCCGGCCGTCGGCCCAGACCTCGGCGATATCGAGCGTCTGGACATCGGACAGCAGCACCACATCGGCATAGCGCCCGGGGGCCAGGCTGCCGACCCAGGGCGTCAGCCGCATGTGCCGCGCCGGATTCAGGGTAACGCACTGGATCGCGATCTCCGGCGCCAGCCCATGCTGGATCGCCAGCCGGGCGTTGTGGTCGGTGGCGCCGAGCTTGAAGGTGTCGGAGACGCTGCGATCGTCGGTGGTGAAGGCGATCTGCGACCAGTCGGCCAGGCCTTTGCCGAGCAGCCAGGGGATGACCTCGGGCATCGAATAGGGCCGCAGCTCGACGAAGATGCCGTGGGCGAGCTTTTCCCACACCTCCTCCGGCGTCCACGCCTCATGGTCGGAGGCGAGGCCAGCGGCGGCGAAGGCGCTGATCGTGGCGGTGTCGCGCAGCCCGGCACCATGGCCCTCGACCACGCCGCGCTGTTCGAAGGTGGCGCGGATCATGCCCCACAGCCTCGGATAGGACGGGTTCTCCGGGTTCCAGACCGCCGGCCAGTCCATCACCTCGTCCAGCCCGGCGACCATCAGGCTTTCCTTCAGGAAGCCCTTCTGCTCGTCATAGCCGTACCAGCCGCCGCCCCATTCATAGGCGGTCGGCGGCACCGCGGACCCCGGCAGCGGGAAGATCTTCAGCGGCGAGCCGCGGCGCCGGGCCTCGAACCAGAAGGCCAAATTGTTCGGGCCGTCGACATTGGAGAATTCGTGGCTGGCCTCGCAGGTCCAGGTGTTGCCGCGCGGCAGCACCAGCGCCGCCTCCCATTCCGGCGTCAGATGCGTGCTTTCGATGTGCTTGTGCACCTCGCCGAAGCCGGGCACGGCCGCCAGCCCGGATCTGTCGACGCGCTGCGCCGCCTCGCCCGGGAAGGTCCCGGCCGGGCCGGTCCAGGCGATCCGCCGGCCCTTGATCGCGATCTCCTGGTCGTCGCGCCAGCTGCGGGTGTGGACGTCGAACAGCCGGCCGACCCGCAGCAGCGTGTCGGCCGGCCGCTTGCCCAGCGCCGTCAGCACCAGATCCTGGCGGATCGCCACCTCCTCCTCGGCACCGATCAGCAGGTCATCGGGCAGGGCAGGCGCGGTCGCCATGGGTCGATTCTCCATCGAGATAATGTACGACCTTTAGCGCCGGACTACCCCTCCCGGCAAGGCCTCACAGGATCTCGAAGACGTCGTAGCTTACGCCGCCCGGCCGGCGCTCGCCCATGCCGACCGCCACGATCCGGTTCAGCCAGGCATGGGCCGGCGAGGCCGTCTCGAAGAAGGGCGCGATCCGCAGATAATATTCGGATCGCGCGACGGCTTCGCCCCGCGCGATCCGGGCGCCGACCTCGGGCGCGGCATACCGCACGCCGCGATAGGTCATCAGGATCAGCCCCCCGTCATGGGTCAGCAGGGTCAGCCGGACATCCTGCTGGAACGAGCCGTCGGCGCGGGTCAGCAGCAGGTCCGACCCGCCATGCGGCAGCACCTCGCCGGCCAGCCGGTCGCCATCGAACCGTCCGCCCGACACCGGGACCACCCGGCGTTCGCCCGCGGGTGTCGCCCCAAGTTCGTGCATCGGGTGGAGGGTCATCGAAAGGGTGAACAAGGGGCGCGATTTGAGCTCGGTCATGGCAATCTCCGGTCATGGGCATGAGCCGTATTGGACGCCGGTCGAGCGGCCGGCGCAAAGCAAGCGATCTTGCCGGTCATCTTAAGCTGCCCTTAATATGAGCGATGCTGAAACGGATGCCGAAACGCTTGCCGGCCCTCGAATCCCTGCGCGTCTTCGAGGCTGCCGCCCGTCACGCGAACTTCACGCGGGCGGCCGCCGAACTCGGCGTGACACCGGCCGCCGTCAGCCTCCGGATCCGCGATCTCGAGGTAGAACTCGGCGCGACGCTGTTCCGCCGCTCCGGGCCGAACGTCACACCGACCGAGGCCGGCAGGATGCTGGCGGAGCGCATGGCCCGGGCGTTGGGCCTGATCCGGGCGGCGGTCGACGACTGCCGTGACGCGATCCTCCCCCTGCGCGTGACGGCCCCGCCGACCGTCGCCATGCGCTGGCTGACACCGCGCCTCGCCGGGTATCACGCACTGCCTGGGGCCGTTCCGATCCAGCTCGACGTCTCGGCCGAATTGCGGCCGGGCGAGCGCTTCGACATCGCCATCCGGACCGGAGCCGGCAGTTGGCCGGCATACGACGCCGTCCCGCTGATGCCGATCGAGGCCACGCCGATGTTGAGCCCGGCGCTGGCCGCCAGGGCAATGCTGTCGTCGCCTGCGGATCTGGCGGCCTTGCCGCTGCTGCCCCATGATGCTTGGCCGCGCTGGTTCCGCGAGGCGGGCGCTGATATCCCCGGCCTGCGCTTCTACGCCGACGACTATCCGACGCATGAGCTCGACGCCTCGGCGGCCATCGAGGGCGCCGGCGTTGCGCTGCTGTCACCGCTGTTCTTCGGGCCGCTGCTGCGCGACGGCAAGCTGGTGCAGCCGTTCCCCCACGTCATCCGGGGACCGGCCGCCCACCACATCCTGCTGCAGCCCGGGGAGGCACGGCCCGTGGTGCTGCGCTTCCGCGACTGGCTGCAGGACGAGGTGCGCCGCCGGCCGGACAGCCCTATGCCAGCTGCTTGAGCATGTAGCTGGTGTCCTCCAGCACGCCGGTGGTCGAGCGGGCGTGGCCGGGCACGATGCCGAACAGGCGGAACCCCAGGCTCTCATACAGCGCCTCGCCACTGTCGCCGCGCCTTGTGTCGAGCAGCAGCAGGCTGCGATCATGCCGGCGGGCCAGCGCCTCGGCCGCCAGCATCAGCGCCCGGGCGATGCCGCGGCGGCGCGCGGCCGGATGCACCAGCAGCTTGGCGATCTCGGCCCGGTGGATGCCGTTGGCCGGCATGCCGAGGACGATTTGGACCGTGCCGACCACGCGCCCGTCCAGCCGCGCCACGATCACCCGCCTGATACCAGCGCGGAAGGCCGGATCAAGCCCCCGCCAGAACTCGCGCGCCTCCTCCACCGTGAACGGCAGGACGAAGCCGACGCTGGCGCCGTCGAGGACGCAGCCATGCAGCACCTCGGCCAGATCGTCGAGATATGCGGCGAGGCCGTCGGGCGTGACCTCCGCCAGGGTGACCGGGGTCGGGACGGTGGTGTCGGGCATGGCGGCGCTCACGGCTTGCACAGGGCGATGAGGTAATGCGCGGGCTGCGGCCCGGGGCATTCGAAGCGGGTCGGGCCGAACAGGCGATAGCGCAAGCAGTCGCCCGGCCCGAGCCGGTGGACCACGCCGTCCACCATCAGGTCGAGCGTGCCGTCCAGCATCCAGACATGCTGTTCGAGGCCGTGGATTGGCGGTGTGTCGTAGCTGACGATCGCGCCGGCCGGCAGCGTGCCCTCGACCAGCTCGCCACGCAGTCCCACGGCAGGCGGCGACACGCTGCGGCGGGTGAAGCCGCTTTCGGGGTCGGTCCAGCCCGCCTGTTCGGCCCGGCGCAGCAGCTGCGGCGGCTCGGTCTCGACCTCGGCGATCAGGCCGGACATGGTGCGGCCATAGGCGGTGCAGAGGCGCCCGAGCAGCGATGCGGTCGGGCTGGTCTCGCCCCGCTCCAGCCGCGACAGCGTCGCCCGGCTGACGCCGCTGCGCTCGGCCAGCACATCGAGCGACCAGCCCTGCTCGGCCCGGAGGGTCGCGAGGCGGGCGGCGAGCCGGGCGTCCACCGGCTCCGGTTGGGATGGCAGATCGATTCTCATGATCGGGAAATTATCCCGATCATGAGAATTAGCGCAAGAGGCTTAAGAGGCCGGCGGCGGGGCGAAGCGGGTGTCGCGCGGCTGGTCGGCCGGGAAGGGCTGCGGCCCGGCCGCCTCCACCACATTGGCCGGATCGTCCAGGGTGAACACCGCCATGCCGATCACGCCGATGTTCCGCGGATCGCCCTGCGGCGTATTGGCGGCATAGGCCTCATCAGGGGCGGAGAAGCGGAACGCCGCGACCTCGCTCTCGCTCTGGCGGAAACCTTCGATCACCAGCCGTTCCCCCGGCCGGATGATATAGCCGCGGTTGGCAATCGTGCCCGGCTGGCCGCTGAGCACGTCGAGCCCGTCCACCGTCGCCACGATCTCGACCGTCTGCCGACCAGGATTGCGGAAGGCCAATCGATAGAGATCGCCGGATCGGCCATGCAGGCGGAAGTCGCCCGCGGCACCCGGTGCCAGCGGCATCGGCCTGCCGCGGGCGTCGAGCACCGACCATTCGACCTGGCCATAGGTCACGGGCAGCGTGTGAGCCATGCCCACCGGCGAGCCTGTCGTACGGCCGCCATCATACCGGATCGTCACCTGCCCCTCCGGCCGATCCGGCCACAGGCGGGACAGGCTGACGAAGCGGATCGACGACGTGATCGTCTCACCCCATCCAGTCCCCAGCCGCGGCGCAGGCGCCGGCTGCGGTTCGGGCGGTGGGACGGCAGCAGCATCACTCCTTGCCGGCGATTGGCCTCCCGGCGCAGCGAACTGGCTGACCACCCCCAAAGGCACCAGCCTGTCCGCGGCCATTTCCTGGTGCACTTCGACTGATTTCGAGCCCGACGGCGCCGAAACGCAGGCGGGCAGGGCCAGCAGCAGCCCGGCCAGAAGGATGTTCCTCAACCCATGCATCGTCCCCTCC
>NZ_JBYRFX010000901.1:0-4776 GCF_057815775.1 Inquilinus sp. | reverse complement strand
GGCGGCACGCCGTCCAGCCGCAGCTGCGGCCGGGCGGCGAAGCCGAAGCTGACGTAATAGGCGGGGCTGCCCAGCACGACGCAACCAGCCGTGCCCATGCCGTCCATCCGGGCGAGCCCGCTGCGCACCCGGGCCTGGCCGATCCCGCCGCGCTGCTGGCCCGGGCAGACCGCCAGCGGGGCGAGGCCGTACCAGCACCCGCAGCGCCCGTCGATCCGGACCGGCGAGAAGGCGACATGGCCGGCGATGGTACCGTCCGCCGCCTCGGCCACCAGCGACAGGGTCAGGGCATCGGCCCGCCGCAAGGCATCGACCAGACGGTGCTCCGTCCCGTCGCTGTAGGGCTGGCCGGCGAAGGCCTCGGCCACCAGCCGGCGGATGGCCGAGGCGTCCCGGGGCGTCTCATCCCGGATCAGCAGGCCCCGCCCTCCGGCATTGCCGGCCGGTCGGGGCCCGTTCATTCCAGATCCCCCCGCCGCTTGCTGGCGCGGTAGTCCTTCTGCTGCTGCACCCGGATCTTGCGCGCCGCGGCCCGGGCGGCCGGATCCGGCCGGCGGCCGGGCTGCGTCAGCTCGTGCTGCAGCTTGTTCCAGCTGCGCCAGCGGTCGCCGTCCAGGCTGCCATCGGCCAGCGCCGCGCGCACGGCGCAGCCGGGCTCCGCCTCATGCCGGCAGTCGCCGAAGCGGCAGGTCTTCGCCAGCGCCTCGATGTCGTCGAAGGCCTCGGCCACGCCGGCCTCGGCCTCCCACAGCCCCAGCTCGCGCATGCCCGGCGTGTCCAGCACCAGCCGCCCATCCGGCAGCAGCACCAGCTCGCGATGGGTGGTGGTGTGGCGGCCGCGGGCGTCATCCTCGCGGATCCCGCCGGTCGCCATCCGCTCCGTCCCGGCCAGGGCGTTGACCAGGCTGGACTTGCCGACGCCGGAGCTGCCCAGCAGCACCGCGGTCTGGCCGGGGGCGAAGCTGTCGCGCAGGCCCTCGATGCCCTCGCCGCTGACGGCGGACACGACATGCACCGGCACGCCGCGGGTCAGCGTCTCGATTTCGGCCAGCGCCGCGGTGCGGTCCGCGCACAGATCGGCCTTGGTCAGCACCACCACCGGCTTGGCCCCGCTCTCCAAGGCCGTGGCGAGGTAGCGCTCGATCCGCCGGGCGTTGCGGTCGGCGTTCAGCGAGGTGACGAGGAAGGCGATCTCGATATTGGCCGCCACCACCTGCCCGGCGGGCCGGCCGGGGCCGGCGGCCTTGCGGGTGAAGGCGTTGCGCCGCGGCAGCACGCCGTGGATGGTGGCGCTGGCCTTGGCCGGGGACGTCGCCACATCAGGCGGCATCGCCACGGCCACCCAGTCGCCGGTCACCGGATACTCGCCTTCCTTCGCATCATGGGCGAAGCGGCCGGACAGCTTGCTGGTCATCTCGCCCTGCGGCGTGATGAGAGTATAGGCGCCGCGTCGCTGCACGGTGACGCGTGCCGGGCTCAGGCCCTGGGCTGCATAAGGCTGGAAATCGTCCTGGAGCCCCTGGCTCCAGCCATAGCGTTCGATCAATTGGGTATTCCTCGGTCGGAAAGCCTGTCAGGCGCCGGCCGACGGAATCCGTATGTCAGGAGACCTGTACGGCGGCGCGACGAAGGGAGGCGCGGAGCGCGCGGACAGCGACAGACATTGCTCTACCCTCCTTTCCGGACCGTTATGGGCGCCGCAGATTTAGGCGCGGGCGGAGGTTTCGTCAAGTCGCCGGCGTGGACGCCGGAACCGGCTCGGGCAATGCTCATGTCGCCAATGGTCCTTCCCACTCCTGCGAGCCCACCCCTGCAAGGCGGAGAAACGATGCTGAAACCGATGATGCTGGCCCTGGCCGCGATGGCCGCCCTATCGAGTCCCGCCTGGTCGGCCGAGAAGACGGTCGGCTTCACCGTGGACGGCCAGAAGGTGGTCGGCACCCTGGCGCTGCCGGACGGCGTCGCGTCGCCGCCGGTCGTGCTGCTGCTGCACGGCTTCACCGGCAGTCGGAATGAGATGGAGATCCCGGCGGTGAAGGAGGGGATCTTCCACCGCGCCGCACGGTTGTGGGCGGCGCGCGGCTTCGCCAGCCTGCGCATCGACTTCCGCGGCAATGGCGACAGCGAGGGCGCCTTCGCCGACATGACGCTGGACGGCCAGGTGAAGGACGCGCTCGCCGCGCTCGACTTCCTCGCCGCGGACAGCGAGGTCGACCACGACCGGATTGCCCTGGTCGGCTGGAGCATGGGCGGCGCGGTCGGGGCCATCGTCGCCGGCCGCACGACCCATAAGCTGACCTCCGTCTCGCTGTGGGCACCCGGCACCAACATGCCGGCTGCGATCGCCCTGCTGCTGGGCCCCGATGTCCTGCGGCAGGGTCTGGCCAGCGGCGGCAAGCCGGTCACGGCCAAGCTGCCCTGGGGCGCCGAGGTGTCGCTGAAGACGGCGTTCTTCGAAAGCCTCTATGCGATCGACCCGATGGCGGAGATCGCCCGCTACAAGGGGCCGCTGCTGGTGGCGGTCGGCACCAAGGACACGGTGGTGTTCCCGCAGCCCGTCTCCGGCCAGGTGCTGCTCGACTACCATGACGGGCCGGAGGAGCTGTGGGTGCAGCCGATGGACCACGCCTTCAACGCCTATGATGGCACCGACATGGTGGATTCGCTGATCGCCAAGACCGGCGACTTCATCGCCGCCGGGCTGAAGTAAGGGGTTGGGGGAGGGGGCTGCCTCCCCCGCGACCTCCGGCCGCTACTTCTTGACGATGCCGGCCCAGAAATCGGTGTCGATGCTGGGCCCCAGCACCAGCCCGTCGACCTCGGCGCGATGGGCCACCACCTCCGTCGTCTGGTACAGGAAGGCGTAGGAGGAGCTGTGCAGGATGTCGCGCTGCAGCGCCTCGTACAGCGCGGCGCGCTTGGCGGTGTCGGTCTCGCGCACGGCGGCCTCGACCCGGGCGCTCAGCTCCGGAATGTCCCAGTTGCTGCGCCAGGCCACCGTCTTGGTGCGGGTGTTCGGGCCGTTGTCCGGGTTCTCGGCGAAGGCCTGGGCGTTGGTGTGCGGGTCCTGGTAATCCGGGCCCCAGAAGTAGAAGAAGATGTCCTGCTCACGGGCACGGTAGCGGGTGTAGATCTGCTTCAAATCCAGCTGGTTCAGCGTCAGCTTGATGCCGGCTTGGGCCCAGCTGGCCTGGATCGCCTGGGCGATGTCGGGGTAGGGCGCCACATTCGGCACGTCGATGGTGACCGAGAAGCCGTCGGCCAGCCCGGCCTGCTTCAGCAGGTCCTTGGCCTTGTCGAGGTCGAAGTGGAACGGCGTGTCGTCGACGGCGCCCAGGAAGCCGTTCGGCAGGAAGGTCTGGTGCGTGGTGTAGCCGTGGCCCAGCAGCGCCGTGCGGATGCCGTCATAGTCGATCAGCCAGCGCAGCGCCTCGCGCACCTCCGGGTGCTTCAGCGCCGGGTTGGCCTGGTTGAAGCTGAGATAGACCAGGTTGCCCTTCGGCGCGGTCTGGATGCGGATCTCGGGGTTCTTCGCCAGCGCTTCGATCTGGTCGCGGCCCAGGCTGCGGGCATAGTCGGCATCGCCGCTTTCCAGCAGCAGCCGTGCCGTCGCCGCCTCCTGCACATGGCGGATGAAGATCCGCGGCGTCTTCGGCGCCTCGCCCCAGTAATTCGGATTGGCCTCCAGCAGCAGGCTCTCGCGCGGCTTCCAGCTTTTCAGCACATAGGGGCCGGAGCCGCCGGAATTCAGGCGCAGCCAGCCATTGCCGAAATCGCCATCCTTCTCCTGCGCCTGGACCAGCTTGGCATCGACCACCGAGGCGACGGTGGCGGTCAGCAGGTAGTAGACGAAGCTGGGCGCATAGGCCTCGCCGGTCTCGATCACCAGGGTCGAGGCATCGGTGGCGCGGATCCGGTCGCGGACATTGTCGGCGGTAAAGCCGAGCTGGGTGATGATGAAGGCGGGGGTCTTGTTCAGGATCACGACGCGCTGCAGCGACCAGGCCGCATCCGCCGCCGTGATCGGGTTGCCGGAGGCGAATTTCAGGCCCTGGCGGAGCTTGAAGCTGTAGGTCTTGCCGTCGGCGCCGACCGACCAGCTTTCCGCCAGAACGCCCGTGATCTTCGACACGTCCTGCAGGTCGTAGGCCAGCAGCCGGTCATAGGTGTTGGCGTTCTCCTGCTCCGAGGTCAGCTCGAACTCCTCGGCCGGGTCGAGCGAGATGATGTCGTCGATCGGCTGGGCGATGACGATGGTGTTGGCCGGCGTCTTGGCCGTGGCGGCCCAGGGCACGCACAGCGCGGCGGCCAGGGCCATGGCCAGAAGAGGGGTGCGCATCGCAGCTCCGGGTCGGTCGGGAAGGCGGTCGCCAGGATGGCGCAAATATCAGGAAAATCCACCAGGATTTTGTTGGGCGGATCTATTCCACCGATGCAAGGTGCTGTTTCGGAATCGGGTTTCTTGCGTGGCCTTGCCCACCCCTCATCGTCATCGTGAGCCCCGCTGCGCTCGCGATGACAGTGAAGGACGGGCGGCCGCGAGCAGGCAGCCGCCGGCACGCCCAGCCTCAGGAGCGTTGTTTGTCGGCGGCGATGAGCCGCTGCCGGCGCGCTTCCGCGACGCGGGCATTCTCCTCATACGCCCGTTCCAGGGCCTCGCGGCGCCGTTGTCGGTCGGCTTCCGCCCGCTCCGCCAAAGTCAGCTCGCACGGGGGCGGCCCGGGCGGCGGGGCCGGGTCGGGCGCCGCCGGCGGCGCGGTGGCATCAGGCGGTCCG
>NZ_JBYRFX010000900.1:0-1995 GCF_057815775.1 Inquilinus sp. | reverse complement strand
TGTCCCATGAAGGCGGACATGTGGCCGATGCTGCCATGCACGACGATGTCGATGCCCTTCATCGATATGCCGCAGCGGGAGGAGGCGTTGCCTTCGATCACCAAGAGGCCGCCGCAGCCGGTTGCCCCGGCATATTGGCTGGCATCGCCTTTGACCACGACGGTGCCGGACATCATGTTCTCGGCGACGCCCGGCCCGGCCGAGCCGTGGATGGTGATCGTCGCCTCGTCGTTCATGCTGGCGCAGTAATAGCCGACGCTGCCTCTGACATCGATCGTCACCGGCGCGCTGACGCCGACGGCCACGGCATGATGGCCGCGCGGATTGACGACCTCGAACTGCCGGTCGTTGTCACCTGGGGCGATGTCGTGCAGCGCCTGGTTGAGATCGCGAAGGGAAGTCGCGGCAAGGTCGAATGTTGGCATCGTGTCGCCCTGAGATGAGATCATGCCGAGGGGAGGAAGCCACGCGAGGGGCGTTCAGCGTTCCCAGAAATAGACGGTCGCCGGCTCCGGCTCCCAGATCCGGGCGGTCTCGAGGCCGGGCAGGCTGACCAGCGCACGGTATTCCGACCCGAAGGCGACGTAGCGGTCGGTCTCGGCCAGGATCGCGGGCTTGCAGGCGATGGCGTCGCGCACGACGCCGAAACCGGATTTGGTGCCGACGACGAAGGTGAAGAACCCGTCGAGATCGTCGACAGCACCTTCCAGCGCCTGGCCGAGATTCTTGCCTTTGGCCATCTCCGCGGTCAGGTAGGCGGCGGCGACCTCGGTGTCGTTCTCGGTCTCGAACGACATGCCCTGGTGCCGCAGCTCGCGGCGCAGGTTGTTGTGGTTCGACAGCGAGCCGTTGTGCACCAGGCACTGGTCGGCCCCGGTCGAGAACGGATGGGCGCCCAGCGTGGTGACGGCGGATTCCGTGGCCATCCGGGTGTGGCCGATGCCGTGCGTGCCGGACATGCCGGCGACGGCGAAGCGGGACAGGACGTCCTTCGGCAGGCCGACCTCCTTGTAGATCTCGATCGAATCGCCGCTGCTCATCACCCGGACATCCGGCCGCAGCCGGGTGATGGCCGCCCGGCCTTCGTCCAGCTTGTCCTTCGGCAGCAGGATGACGGCGTGGGTGCTCTTCACGTCGATCGACACCGGGACGTCGAGCGCGCCCTGCAGCTCGCCCGCCAGGCCGGCAAAGTCGCGCTTCGGATCGGCGGACTGGATGGTCAGCTTGGCGTGGCGGTGGTCGGTGTCGCCATAGATCGCGATGCCGGCGCTGTCCGGCCCGCGATCCGTCATCGTCACCAGCATGGATGAGAGCAGGGTGCCGAGCTGCGGCTCGAGGCTCCTGTCCTTGAGGAAGAGACCCACTATCCCGCACATGACCGGAACCCTCCGCTTGCCTTCGGATGAGGAATAGCAGGCCGCTTCGCTTCCCTCAATTACGAAGAATAATTTTTTCCTTCAAGGCAAGTCAACCCTTGGCCGAGCGCTGGGGGTAACTGATGATCGACAGGTAGCGGCTGGGCAGCTTCACCAGCACCTCCGGCCCGTGCGGCGCATCGGCGTCGAAGAACAGGCTGTCGCCCGGCTGCATCGGAAACAGCTGGTCGCCGTGGCGGTACACCACCTCGCCTTCGAGCATGTAGAGGAACTCCATCCCCTCGTGCTGGAAGGTCGGAAACACGTCCGAATCCGCGGTCAGCGTGATCAGATAGGGTTCGACCACGACGCCTGTCGTGCCGCCGCCGATATAGCCGAGCAGGTTGTACTGGTGGCCGGCCCGCGTGCCGCGCCGTTCGAGTTCGACCCCCTGGCCGGATTTGACGAACACCGCATTGTGCGGCTCCTCATAACTGCGGAAGAACGCCGTCAGCGGCACGCCCAGCGCCCGGGACAACGACTGCAGCGTGGTCAGCGACGGCGAGATGTTGCCGTTCTCGATCTTCGACAGCATGCCGAGCGAGATGCCGGTGGCGGCGGCCAGGTCCGTCACCGTGAT
>NZ_JBYRFX010000899.1:0-4285 GCF_057815775.1 Inquilinus sp. | reverse complement strand
GGCGAGGCCGAGGGCGACACGCTGGTCAACATCAGCAATGTCATCGGCACATCCGCCGCCGATGTCCTGGTCGGATCCGCCGTCATCAATGTGCTGCAGGCCGGGGGCGGCGACGACTTTCTCCAGGGTGGCGCCGGCGCGGACACGCTGGACGGCGGCGACGGCAATGACACTGCCAGCTATGCCGGCAGCAGTGTGGCCGTGACCGTCAGCCTGACCAGCCACACCGGCAGCGGTGGCGACGCCCAGGGCGACACGCTGGCCAGCATCGAGAATTTGATCGGCTCGGCTTTCAACGACAGCCTCTACGGCGACGCCGGCGCCAACATTCTGACCGGTGGCGCCGGGGCCGATTATCTCGATGGCCGCGATGGCATCGACACCGCGGACTATTCCGCGTCGTCCACCGGCGTCACGGCCAGCCTGACCGGCACCAGCCACGGCGGCGACGCCGAGGGCGACCGGCTGATCAATATCGAGAACATCGTCGGCTCGGCCTTCGCCGACAGCCTGACCGGCGATGCCGGCGCCAACACCCTGTCCGGCGGCGCTGGCAATGATGTCCTCCGCGGCGGCGCCGGGGCAGACCATCTCGACGGCGGCGCCGGCAGCGACACCATCAGCTATTCCGAAAGCAGCGTCGCGGTCACCATCAACCTCGCCACCGGCGCGGCGACCGGCGGCAACGCCCAGGGCGACGTCTTCGTCAGCATCGAGAACGTCAATGGCAGCCTGGGCAGCGACAGCCTGACCGGGGATGCCGGTGCCAACATCCTGCAGGGCCTGGCCGGCAACGACACCCTCCGCGGCGGGGCCGGCGCCGACCGGCTGATCGGCGGCGACGGCATCGACACCGTCACCTACACCGACAGCTCAGCCGGCGTGACAGTCAGCCTGACCAGCCGCGCCGGCAGCGGCGGCGACGCCCAGGGCGACTATATCGAGGCCGAGAATGTGAACGGCTCGAACTTCAGCGACGGGCTGTACGGCGACGCCGGATCCAACGTGCTGAACGGCTGGGCCGGCAAGGACGTGCTGCAGGGCGGCGGCGGTGCCGACCGTTTCGTGTTCTCCGCCGCCAGCCACACCGCCGCCGGTGCCAATGCCGACCGCATCACCGACTTCAGCCACGCCCAGGGCGACCGCATCGACCTGTCGGCGATCGACGCGCGCAGCAATGCCGCCGGCGACCAGGCCTTCCACTTCATCGGCAGCGCCGCCTACAGCTTCACCGCCGGTGAGCTGCACTACGCCTTCTCGGGCAGCACCACCATCATCGGCGGCGACATCAACGGCGACGGCGTCTCCGACTTCAACATCGTCCTCACCGGCACCATCGCCCTCGTCGCCGCCGACTTCGTGCTGTGACGTCCACCCCCTGTCAGCGGACAGCGACGATGCGCCCTAATTCGACCACAACTCACGCCTTCGTCATCACGAGGGCCAACCATCGGAGAGACAGATGACGACCATCAATCTGACATCGATCACCCCGATCGATGCATCCAGATCCTCTTTCAGTGGGAACAATCTATCGTTTGACAACGGTTTGGGCGCCGAAATACAAGATCAAAATGGAGATTCAATTTTTTCTAAAAAAAATGTACACAACTCCACTACTTCTGGTCATTACTATACCTTTGATAATACAGATTATTCTGATATTTCAGCATCTAATGATGAAAGATATATTCTATATAATTACTCATATACCTCCGGCGGGTCAGATACCGACACATCATATGGTAACGGAATTGTTCTGCTAGATACATATTCTGGGATAAGCACAGCACTCTATAGCGCAGCCAATCGTGGCAACTCACCTTATACATTGTCAGGGGATATCTCTCAGGATGGAAAATTTGCCTTAATTGTAACAAATAATCCCAATGTGTTCTATGATTATGGAATTGTCGATTATACTCAATATCATAATCAGCTCTTATTCCTAAAGGACTTGGAATTCGGCACGCAGACTCTGGTTTCGGTCAACAGCGACGAGCAGTTGGCGAACGCAGACTCCCATGACGCCAGCCTCTCCGCCAACGATCGATTTGTCTCCTTCACCAGCGCGGGGACGAATCTGGTGGCCACCGACACCAATGGGACGGACGATGTCTTCCTGCGCGACACCGTCCTCGGCACCACCACGCGAATCTCGATCGCCTCGGGTGGCGGGCAGGCAAACGGGGCGTCTTCCGCCAGCACCTCGGCCATATCGGCCGACGGCCGCTTCGTGACGTTCCAGAGCGATGCCACCAACCTGGTCACCGGCGACACCAATGGCGTGACGGACGTGTTCGTGCGGGACACGGTGCTGGGCACGACGACGCGGATTTCGCTCTCCTCGGACGGCGGTCAGGCAAACGGGTCTTCGTCCAACGCCTCGCTGTCCGGCGACGGCCGCTATATCGTCTTCGAAAGCGACGCCAGCAATCTCGTGGCCGGCGACACCAACGGGCACAGGGATATCTTCCTGCACGATCTGGTGACCGGCGTGACCGTCAGGCTGTCCCTCAATGCCGACGGCAGCCAGATGAGCTGGGACGCCATCGATGCAACGATCAGCACCGACGGCCACACCGTCGTGTTCAACGACGGGGGCGCCATCTACACGATCTCGCTGCTCGCGACGCAGGGGGCCGATTTTCTCCTCGGATCGCCGAGCGGCGAGAAGATGGAGGGATTCGGTGGCGATGACATCCTGGTCGGCGGCGCCGGGGCAGACCGGTTGGATGGCGGCACGGGAAGCGACACCGCCAGCTATATCGGCAGCACTGCCGGCGTGACCGTCGATCTCACATCCGGCGTCGGGACCGGCGGCGACGCCCAGGGCGACACGCTGGTTAACATCGAGAATCTGACCGGTTCCGCCTTCGATGATGCGCTGGGCGGCAACAGCGTGAACAATATCCTGACCGGCGGCGCCGGGGCGGACCGGCTGGATGGCGGCGCCGGCAACGACATCGCCAGCTATCTCGACAGCTCGGCCGGGGTGACGGTCAACCTGGCGACCGGCCAAGGCCATGGCGGCGACGCCGAGGGCGACACGCTGGCGAACATCGAGTTCATCCAGGGCTCGGCCTTCGCCGACAACCTGATCGGCAACGATGGGTTCAACCGACTGGCCGGCAAGGCCGGCGACGATATCCTCGAAGGCGGCGCCGGGGCCGATGAGCTGGATGGTGGCGACGGCAGCGACACGGCGAGTTATGCCGGCAGCAGCGCAGCGGTGAACGTCAGCCTGACCAGCCATGTCGGCCTTGGCGGCGACGCCCAGGGCGACACGCTGACCAGCATCGAGAACCTGATCGGGTCGGCCTTCAACGACTATCTCTATGGCGATGCTGGCGCCAACACCCTGGCCGGCGGCGCCGGGGCCGACTATCTTGACGGCCGCGACGGCGTCGACACCGCGGATTATTCGGCCTCCGCCACCGGCGTCAACGCGGCCCTGACCGGCACCAGTCATGGCGGCGACGCCGAGGGCGATCGCCTGGTCAATATCGAGAACATCCAGGGCTCGGCCTTCGCCGACACCCTGACCGGCGACGCTGGCGCGAACACCCTGTGGGGCGGCGCCGGCAACGATGCGCTCCAGGGCGCCGCCGGGGCCGACCAGTTGTCCGGGGATGCCGGCAACGATGTGCTCCAGGGTGGGGCCGGAGCCGACCGGCTGGACGGCGGTACCGGCAGCGACACTGCCAGCTATTCCGAGAGCAGCGTCGCGGTCACGGTCAACCTCGCCACGGGTGCTGCGACCGGCGGCAACGCCCAGGGCGACGTCTTCATCGGCATCGAGAACGTCAATGGCAGCCTGGGCAGCGACAGCCTGACCGGCGATGCCGGGGCCAACATCCTGCAGGGCCTGGCCGGCAACGACACCCTCCGCGGCGGCGCCGGGGCGGACCGGCTGAACGGCGGCGACGGCACCGACACCGACACCTACACTGACAGTTCAGCGGCCGTGACCATCAGCCTGACCAGCCGGGCCGGCAGCGGCGGCGACGCCCAGGGCGACTATATCGAAGCCGAGAATGTCAACGGCTCGAACTTCAACGACGGGCTGTACGGCGACGCCGGGTCCAACGTGCTGAACGGCTGGGCCGGCAAGGACGTGCTGCAGGGTGGCGGCGGGGCCGACCGCTTCGTGTTCTCCGCCGCCAGCCACACCGCCGCCGGCGCCAATGCCGACCGCATCACCGACTTCTCCCACGCCCAGGGCGACCGCATCGACCTGTCGGCGATCGACGCCCGCAGCAACGCCGCCGGCGACCAGGCCTTC
>NZ_JBYRFX010000898.1:0-19968 GCF_057815775.1 Inquilinus sp. | reverse complement strand
CTGCTGGAGTACGACGCCGCTCAGGTCTGGCTCGTCCCCGAGGCACCCGACCCCGCGCCCCCCATCCACGACTGGACTGTTGTAGATCTACCCTTTTACGATCCGAGTGCTACGGCGGCACCCATAATTTCTGATGTCTTTGCGGGGCGCCATGAATGGCGCCCCAGCACGAAGGCAGCTCTATTGGCGCAGGCGACATCGATATCGCACGCCCAAGGACTCGCCGCGGCAGAGAGGATCTTTAAGGATCTGCTCGAAGAAGCGAGGTGGGGGAACTTGTTTCGGACTTGGCTTCGACTGGCTCCCCTAGTCAACTGTGCCCGCAGCCTTGCTCTTGCGATCGAGCTTAAAACCCTGTGGGACGACACTCCTCGGTTCTGGAGATTTAGGAGTGCGCGGAGTGGCCCGACCCGATATCAAGAAACTGCGCGGGGCCACTACGGCTGGACGACATCGCTTGCCGTTGCTGAGATTGGTTCGGGGCTACCAGCCGAGCGCCTCCTCGACGAGGATTGGCTCGGCGAATGGGAGGAGTTGGACTCCCCCTGTCCCGGCTTCTGGAGTTTTGCTGCCTACGCACGGATTAGGGCGGAAGGCGACGAGGCTGAGGCCGCAGCCTTCAAGGCGATCGCGGCCAGTAATAGGGCAACGCGGGCACTACACACGCATGAGTTCTGCGAACACTTAGGTTCTGGGCGCCGGACGGGCGGTTGGGACGCAGACCGCGGACCTCGGCTCGACATCGTTGCGCCCTCGTTCATTCTGCATACCAATAGCTTGGACAGCGGGCCACCGGCAGTTTCTTTGCCGGCTCCGTCGCCTAGCGAACAGATTGAGACACCCGAGAGGCAGGAGTGAGCATGAGAACGGCGCCGCTGCGTCCGGTTGAGGGCACTTGGGTACGCCGCCGCGACGAGTCGCGCATTGGGCGTGTGACACGTGTTTCTGATGGGCCGGGCGGTCTGAAACTCGATGTGGACTGGGGCGGCGTGCCCTCGGTGGAGAGCCTGGACACAATCTCTAGTGGCATTTTGCCCAGCTTCACTGTCCAGGACATCCCACACTCGGTTGGGCGCCGGACCCTCGGCGTCGGTCGCGTCATCGCGGTGCGCACTCTTGCCGGATACGACCAAGCGCTCGTCCAATTTCAATCGGACGGACGCTCTATCTGGATGGCGAGCTACGGACTTAGACGCATCATGGATCCTCAACTCGCGTTCGTCCGGTCGATGCCAGCGCACGCTGATGCCGGTGAGCGCTTCGCATTGTGCGTGATCGGGCATGCTTTGAGATCCTGGAACGAGGCGACTGGCGCGCTCGATCGGCTCGATGTCGATCCTCTTCCCCATCAGATCCAACTCGTGCACCGCATCCTCACGTCTGGCACAACGAACTGGATCATTGCTGACGATGTCGGGTTGGGAAAGACGATTGAGGTTGGCCTGCTTCTAGCCGCGTTACAACGATCGAGAGATTTACGGCGCATTCTGGTGGTCTGCCCAGCCGGCCTCACTCGACAGTGGCAGGATGAGATGCACGTGAAGTTTGGCCGTGATTTCATGATCTATGGCTCGGACTTCCACGCAGACGCGGCATGGAAATGGCGCCTCCAGGAATCCGTCATCGCTTCACTAGACCTCGTGAAGCCGCGGGACCGCGAGGATGAAGGATTCGACAACGGTACGCACTTTGGTCGCTTGCTGATGGCGGGCCACTGGGACTTAGTTATCTTCGACGAGGGGCACCGACTCAGCCGGACGGACGACGGTAGCCAAACGCTGCGCTTCGTCCTGGGGCGGGCGTTGCGTGAGCGGACTCGGTCGCTACTGCTTCTCTCCGGTACGCCGCATCAAGGCGATACAGGTAAGTTCCGCTCGCTCCTCAAGCTGGTGCGCCCTGACCTTGCAGATGCTGTCGACGAGTTGGAACTTCATCCCGAAGTTGTTGGCGACGTTGTGCTCAGGAATCGCAAGATCGACGTGACGGACGCGAATGGTGATTTCATCTTTAAGGGTCACACTGTTCGCCGCGTGATTGTTAACCCAACTCTCGAGATGCGAGAACTTGACCGACGGCTTAAGGCCTATCTCAGACTCGGCTATCGTGCGGGCGAGCGCGTGGGTGGATCGGGCGGACGTGCTATCGGATTTGTGATGACCACGTACCGAAAGCTCGCTTCTTCAAGCGTCGCGGCGATCGACCGTGCTCTGCGTCGGCGTTTGGAACGCCTGCAAACCGATGGTCGCGCAACGCAGGATGTTGCAGGGCTTGGGGAGATGGACATCGACGACAGCATGGACGATTTTGCCGATCGTGAACTCGGCGGCCCGGCGGGAGAATTCTTCGACGCAGAGGCCGATATGATTCGCGGTGTACTCGACCACTGTAGCGCTGCCGCTGCAGCCGACGCGAAGATCGAGGCATTTCGTCGAGTTTATGATGAAATCGTTGTGCGCGGTGGCCGCAAGATACTGGTGTTCTCAGAATACAGGGCGACGCAAGATCGATTGGTTGAGGAGGTGTACCGCCTGTCCGGGCGTGTGCCGGTACAAATCAACGGCGGACAGAAGCTTAAAGAGAAGATCTCAGCAATGGAGGCGTTTGACGCTGACGCCAACGTATTGATCTCTACCGAAGCAGGAGGAGAGGGCCTCAATCTCCATCGCAACTGCCATGTTGTCGTCAATTTCGATCTGCCCTGGAATCCGGCCCGGATCATACAGAGAATTGGACGAGTCTACCGATATGGGCAAACTAAACATGTAGTTGTTCTTAATTTTCATTCAAATGATACAATTGATGGTGAAATTCTGTCCTCGGCATTGGAGCGTGTCGAATCGCTTGCTCGTGAGATGGCGACGGTAAGCGGTGAATTCGATGAGCGCTATGCGTCCGAGATTCTGGGCGATTTGCTCGATCAATTGGATCTTTCGTCGATTCTGAACGACGCGATGGCTGAGACGGTGTCGCGCAGCATGGAGCGCGTTAAGGAGGCCGTTGAGCGCGCGCAACGGGCACGCATGCTCCAGGACGAGATTCTCAGCGCCGCCAGCAGCTTCAACCCCGCGGCGGTTATGCGTCTTGGCCGGTTTACGACGGCGCATGTCATGCATTTTGTTCGGCGCATGGCGCCGTTCGTTCAGATCGAGGTGACGGTACGCGACGTTGCCTCGGAAAGGTTTCAACTCCGTTTACCCGAAGAAATGCGCGGTCGGTATCCTGAGTTCATCGGGCGGCTTGTCATCGATGCAACAACCAGCCGGGCGACGGCAGCGCGCGTGCGTGCGACAACGCTGATCGACTTCGGTGGCGAGTTCCTGCGAGATCTCGTTGAGGTATCATCCGCGCCGGAATTCGGCGGCGGCTACGCCTCGCTACGGCTTCCGGACTATCTCGGCGAGGTTGCGGCGTTTCTGATGCGCTGGCAGTCGGATCAAGGCGAAACCCTATCGGAGGAACTCCACCTGATCCGTCGTGCCGCCGACGGCAGTGTTGCTCTCGACGATCGCTTGGTTGGGCGTCTGCTTGAAGAGGAAATCGCTACTACGAGTGTCGTTCAGACCAACGATAGTAACGCACGGCAAACGGCGATTCCGGCGATGATGGCGTATGTCGAGACAATTGCGGCTCCCCAGGTCAATCGTCTGCGGATGCTCAACGATATCATCTTGTTGGCGGTCGCCGATGCTCGTCTGTAAATCGGCAGTGGCTTGGGGCACGGTCACCAGATCTCGCCTAGTTGGGACAGCCCTTACGAAGGGGGCAGTTTAAATTCGGACGAGCCTAAGGCGTCGCCTGTTTGGGCGTACTGTGCTCGGGCGAACGCGAAGAACTCCCACAACGGCACCATCTCCCCCATCCCCCCGTTCCCATCCTCGACAGGCGGCGCCGGCTGGCGCAATTTGCCGTGTCGTCGTTCCAATCCACCGTTCAGCCCTGGGGTGGCAAAGATGGTCAGTCCGCTTGCGGGGAAGCCCGTCGATCCGTCCGATCTCGTCAACCTGCCGCGGCTGGTGACGGCGTATTTCGCCAACCGGCCCGACCCGGCCGTCGCGGCCCAGCGCGTCGCCTTCGGCACGTCGGGCCATCGCGGCTCGGCCTTCGCCGGCAGCTTCAACGAAACCCATATCCTCGCCATCACCCAGGCGATCTGCCTGTACCGCAAGAAGGCCGGGATCGACGGGCCGCTGTTCATCGGCATCGACAGCCATGCGCTGTCCGAACCGGCGCTGGCCAGCGCGCTGGAGGTGCTCGCCGCCAACGGCGTCGAGACCATGATCGACCGGGAGGACGGCTACACCCCGACGCCGGTCATCTCGCACGCCATCCTTGGCTACAACCGCGGCCGCAGCGCCGGCCTGGCCGACGGCATCGTGGTGACGCCGTCGCACAACCCGCCGGAGGATGGCGGCTTCAAGTACAACCCGCCGAACGGGGGGCCGGCCGACACCGAGGTGACCGGCTGGATCGAGCGCACGGCGAATGAGCTGATCGAACAGTCGCTCGCCGGCGTCCAGCGCATCCCGTACCAGCGCGCCCTGAAGGCCGCGACCACGCACCGCCACGACTATGTCGATGGCTATGTCAGCGATCTCGCCAGCGTCGTCGACCTCGAGGCGATCCGCGCCTCCGGCGTCCGCATCGGCATCGACCCGCTGGGCGGCGCCGCGGTGCATTACTGGGCGCCGCTGATCGAACGCTACGGCATCGCCGCCACGGTGGTCAGCGACATCGTCGACCCGACCTTCCGCTTCATGACCGCGGATTGGGACGGCAAGATCCGCATGGATTGCTCGTCGCCCTACGCCATGACCCGGCTGCTGGGCCTGCGCGACCAGTTCGACGTCGCCTTCGCCAACGACACCGACGCCGACCGCCACGGCATCGTCACCCGGTCCGCCGGGCTGATGAACCCGAACCATTTCCTGGCGGCGTCGATTTCCTACCTGTTCACCCACCGCAAGGGCTGGCGCGCCGACAGCGCCGTCGGCAAGACGCTGGTCAGCAGCAGCATGATCGACCGGGTCACGGCGCAGCTGGGCCGGCGGCTGCTCGAGGTGCCGGTCGGCTTCAAATGGTTCGTCGACGGCCTCAGCGACGGCTCGGTCGGCTTCGGCGGGGAGGAGAGCGCCGGCGCTTCCTTCCTGCGCCAGGACGGCACGGTGTGGACCACGGACAAGGACGGGCTCATCCTCGGCCTGCTGGCTGCCGAGATCACCGCCGTGACCGGCCGCGACCCCAGCGAGCTCTACACGGGGCTGACCCAGCAACTGGGCACGTCTCACTACGCCCGCACCGACGCGCCGGCATCGGCCGAGCAGAAGCGCGTGTTCAAGACCCTGACGCCGGAGCGGCTGGACGCCAGGCAGCTGGCGGGCGAACCGGTGGTGCAGACCCTGACCAAGGCGCCGGGCAACGGCCAGCCCTTCGGCGGCATCAAGGTCGCCACCGAGAATGGCTGGTTCGCGGCCCGCCCCTCCGGCACCGAGGAGGTCTACAAGATCTACGCCGAAAGCTTCCGCAGCGAAGATCATCTGCGGCAGATCCAGGGCGACGCCAAGGCCCTGATCGGCCGCGCCTTCGCGGCACCGCCGGCTTAGGGCCTCGGGGCTCGCCACGATCAGGATTGATTGACGTATTCGACATTCTCGGTGAATCGATAGCCCTGCCCACGAATGCTCTCGATAATGTCGGAGCCGAGCTTCTTCCGAAGCCTTAGAATCTGCACGTCGACGGCCCGGTCGGTCACGCGGCCGTGAATGTGCGTCACGCTGGCGAGGTAGGATCGGCTCAGGATGCGCAGCGGGCTGTCCATGAACGCAATCAGCAGGGAGAGTTCGACACGGGTGAGATAGACCGCGTCCTTGCCGTTCTGCAGCAGGCGCATCGTCCTCTTGTCGAATTTCCAATCGGCGAAGCGATAATATCCGTATGCTTCGGTCTCGGCGGCACGTATCGGACCGGAACGGCGGACAACGGCCCGGATCCGTGCCAGTATTTCTCTCGGATCAAGGGTGGCATTCAGGAAATCATCTGCGCCCAATTCAAGGGAGATGACCCTGTCGACCTCTTCGGAATTGGTGCCCAGTATCAGCAAGGGGAAATTCGACAAAGAGCGAATGTGCTTGAGCGCATTGAGGGTGATGAATTCCTTGCGCTGCCATTCCAGCATGAAGACATTGTCGTTGAGATAGCTGTGGGCGAAGTATTCGTCGATGTCCGGGGCGATGCGCACGCGGACGCCCAGATTTCGCAGATGCTTGATGGCCTGAATCGTGGCCTCGGCATAGAAATCGCCGAACAGCACGATATTGACTGCCGGGGGCGCCGACCCGGTGGCCGGTTGGGGGCCGCTTTGGGTGGGCACGATCTTGCGCTCGGGCTGATTCATCGGCTTATCGTTGATTTCGAAGCACTGACCCCAGGCGGCCGGCCGCAATGTGCCGGCCCGGCCCCGCAGCAGCGTCAATCGTCGTCGTCCTCGAATTCGGCTTCGATGTCCGCGAGCGCTCTATCCCATTCATCCTGGCGCTCGTCCCATGCCGACAGCGCGTCCCGCCAGGCCGACAGCGACGCCGCCCCCGTGCGGCGTGTAGAAGCGGATCATCTCCTCGGTCAGCGGCATGGTCGGCTCCGGAATGGCGGGCGGGGAGTGCGGCCCGGATCCGGGCGGCTGGGATGCTGCAGACCCCGGACATAGAGAGCGTCGGGGCGGCGGCAAAGGCGATTTCGGCTACGAAAAGCGATTTCAGTTACAACTGAAACGGCGGTCCCGCCGGGCCCGGTCGCGGCCCGGCCCGGGGGTGATCCGCCTGCTGGAGCGATCCGCGCCGGTGGCCGGATCGGGCTGCATCCGGCCGTGGCATCCGCCTGCCGCGCTATCCGGGAATCGAGATCCCGGTCAGCTGCCTCATGAATTGTAGCAAGTATTTCGGCGCGCTTTTTACCGTGGGGCGACTATCCCTGATCAAGAACGAGAAATAGTCGTGGTCGTCATGCAGGCGCTGACGCAACTTCTCACCGGATTTGCAGATGGTCTCGATGGAGTCTTTCTTCACGGCATCCATATCGATCGGATCAAGTTAGGCGGCCCGGATCAGCGCCAGTGCGGAGTCGATGCCTGCCATCATCCCGTCGACGACGGCATCCTCCGTTTCGATCTCTCTCCGCACCCGGGGATCGGCGGTGGGGGCGTGGGTCGCTTCATCCGGGCGCCGGGAAAACCTCTGCCTGGCGCCCTCGATCCGCTCGAAGGCTTCGGAGAACCTGGCATTGACCGCCTTCGCAACCCGTTCCACCGTTCCGAGCGAGTTCCCGGCCTCGCGGAGATCGCGCCTCAGCTCCGCCGCCATGAGCAGCATCTCGATATCTCTTCTGGCCTGCAGCAAGGCTTCGAACCGTCCCGCGAGCGTCGTGCTTTCTTCCCCGCTTTGTCGTTCTCGTGCGGATCGGACAGCATCGACCGCGGCCTTGGCGTCCGCCCGACGAGGGTCCTGATCGGCCGGACCTTCGTCTGCCGCGTCGATCCCGCCGAGCAACCCTGGCGGTGTGTTGAAGATGGCACTCCAGAATTTCGGCAACCAGGCCGGCTCGTCTCTCATCTCCGTTTGGGCGGCGAGATAGGATCTGGATGTCTCTTCCATCTCGGAAATGAGGCCCGCCATCTCTCGCAATTGCGTTTCGATCAGGCCGATGTCGGGCTCTGCATTGGCGCCAGGCTCCTTCTCCATGGTCGCGAATTCCTGTTGCGCGATCGTGAGAAGGGCCTTCGACGCGGCCTTCGCACGCTCCATCGCCGCCTGGTACGACGCGAAATTCCGATCGATGATCTCGATCCGGGATGTCAGCTCCGCGATGATGGTTTTTGGGAGAGGACCCTTGCCATTGATCGAATTGGGATAGAGGCCGTCCAGATACGGGTTGAGCGCGGTGTCCCCGAAACGCTGCATGCCGGTTCCTTAAACTATCCCGATATTTCGATGACAGGCTGACCTGACCGCGTTTCTGCACGGCCCGATCCCGGCCGCACCCGTGCCGTGCATTGCCGTCATCGGGCGATGGCCGGGCAGATGCGGGACAAGCGGAGGGTTGGACGGTGCGAGGATGCGCCGCTAAAGATCAGAGCGGATGGTGATCGAGGATGCCGAGCTGCTGCCCTATCCGGCCCAACCGTTTCGAAGTCCCGGTCAGCTGCGCCTGCGCCTTCTCCATCTCGTTGTCGACGCGGATGATCCGTACCTTGAATTCCTTGATCTCCTGGCTCAGGTCGTCGAATTTGTCGTCGATACGACGAAGAAGACGATGAATCGCGACAACATCTTGGTCCGGCATGCATAGAACCTTGTGGATCCGAGGGATGAAATCTTGGATTGCTTAGGGTGGAGGCCCTCTCGGGCGAAGCTGCACCGTCACAGTGGATGTGAATCCAATTGCAAGCTGCCATCCTCCAAAGAATGACTTCATATGATATTTTTGTTACTCGATAATTTCGCAGTGTCGGAAATGTGTTTCAATATTGTAACTGTCCAAGTCGCGGGATCTCATCCGCGCCCTTCTTCCCGAGAAATTGGGCCGATGATCGTCGCGACGGAAACCGAAAGGGTTCGCCGCCGCATCCCCGGCGATGGCGGGCGTCGGGGCTAGATCTGGGCCCGGTTCTCGACTCGTTGGGTAAACCTGTAGCCTTGGCCACGGACACACTCGATGATGCCGGGGTCGAGTTTTTTCCGAAGCCTCAAAATCTGCACATCCACGGCTCGGTCCGTCACGCTGCTATGAACATGCGTCGCGCGGGCGAGGTAGGATCTGCTCAGGATCCGCAACGGCGCGTCGACGAATATCATCAGCAGAGAAATTTCTCCACGCGTGAGAACGATGTCTTCCCCGCCCTGCCGGCGAAGGCGCATTCTTTTCTTGTCAAAGATCCAGTCTGAAAAGCAGATGTAGTCTCCATTTTCGATGTCTATGCTGTCCGGTTTCTGGAAACGACGAAACAGTGCCCGGATTTTTGCTAGAATCTCGGTAGATCCAAGTGTCGTACTAAAGAAGTCATCCGCACCCAGCTCGAGGGCGATAACCCGTTCGATCTCTTCGGAGTTGGAGCTCAATATAAGAAGCGGCAGGTCCGACAGGGACCGAATATATTTCAGGATGCTGATCGTTCGAAATTCTTTCCGTTCCCATTCGAGCATCAGTAGGTTGTCGTTGATATAGGTATTGCAGAAATATTCTTCGACATCGGGGGCGATGCGAATCCGGGCGCCCAGCTTGCGTAAGCTGGCGATGGTCTGATCTGCGCATTCCGAACGCGAGGTTCCGAAGAACACGATATTCACCGCGGGCGATAGCGGCCCGAACGTCTCGGCATGTTCGTTCGCTGTGGGCGGATCTTTGTACGCAGTCAGGGTCATCTGGCGTCCCACTGATTGGGAGGGGCGATTGCCGGTTGCCGGTGGCAGATCGTGCAAAAGAGGCGATCCACCCCGCCTTTGAGCGGGCGGGCATCCTGGCCTGGCCGGGTTGGAATTGGATTCACGGTGCCCGGTTAAATGGGCTTGGCCGATTTCAGAGCTGCGTCCGGACAATCGGGGCCGGCGTGGCTGTCGCTCTGGTAATTTTGAAGACGTCCCATTTTATAACGATCATCGACCATGCCCCCAATCTGCGGCCTCAACAGTCTCCCCCCTTTTTGGATTGATCACGCCTTTTTCAAGGATTGGTCATGAACTGTGGCCCGCGCCATCAGGCGGACCTGGTTCGTCCCAGGCGTGCTGAAGGTATTGTTAGCATACAAGCAAAAAAGGATAAATTAATTAAAGTTCAAGTTGATCGCTTTGCCTTGTGTTCTTGGATACAAGATAGATCAATGTTGCGATTGGCGAAGAATTTCAAACTATCGCCAAGCCTCTTCCAGTTTACGTGAATGAAAGTTGAACCAGGATCAAGCATATGGCCAGCTGATCTCTATGGCAGCGCTGCCACCGCAGCCAGTGACATTGCCGGCCCGAACCCCGCTTCGCGACGGCGGTTGAATACGGCGAGACCCGCAGCGACCGCTGAGATCTTCCCTGCGGGCCGGTGTTCCCCTCACCACGGCCATGCTCCCGTTGCCTCCGACGCAACAAATGCTCCATCGGCGGTCTATCGGAATTGTTCCAGTCGCCGTAGCACCGGCCAGAGTCTAGGTAGGACAATTGGCGGGGATAATCATTGTCAGCTTGCCCGGCGTCGGCAAACGCCGAGAGAAATACATTTGTTATAAATTTATCTTAATGAGCTAATGAATCGACGGAGTGTCAGAGACTCTATGCGGGCTTATTATCCTAGGATTTAGGATCATAGGCTCTCTGAATTCTGGCGTGCCCTCAATGATTTCATAAGGAGTCCCAGGAGCTCACGAAAGTTTTCCTAGATTTAGACGAAAGATTCCATTGTTTTTGATTCAAAATCTAATATTATCCCCGCGTTATTTGCTTCTCAAAGTCTTCCGCAACGGAGTATTCCGCTATGCGTGGATCATCCTGAGAGATGCAGGAATTCGTCCCGCCGTATCCAGATCGTCCAAAGAAAGCGATTCCGACATTCCAGATGCTTCGTCTCGGAATGCAGAATTTTTTGGGCATCTGGGAAGAGAAGGCCTTCGAATATCAGACGATGTCGATGCAGCTGCTGGCACGACAGGTCTTTATCTGCAACAGCCCCGATACGGTTCGCTACGCTTTCGTGTCGCAGGCGGCAAATTTCGAGCGCAAAAGCCCGCAGATGCGGAACGCCCTGTCGCCACTTCTCGGCGATGGGCTCTTCGTCAGTGACGGCGAAACCTGGAAGCAGCGACGTCGCATGGTGGCGCCGGTGCTCCACACCTCGCGCCTCGGCCAGTTCGCCCCCCTGATCGTCGAGGCGGCCGGTGAGCTCGGCGCCAGATGGGCCGCCCTGTCGCCGGGGTCGACCGTCGATGTGCTGAAGGCCATGGCGCAGCTGACCGCCGAAATCATCGGCCGGACAGTCTTCGGCCGGGCGCTCGGCGCCAACCGCACCGGGGCGGTGGTCGAGGCATTCAGCGAGTACCAGAAGCACGCCGACCAGCGCGACCTGGCCTCGCTGCTCGGACTGCCGTCCTGGATCCCACGCCGGCGCGGGCCGGAAATCGCCCGGTCGGCGGCCCGGATCCACGCCATCCTCGACGGGGTCATCGCCGATCTCAAAGGCACGGATGGCGACGGATCGGTGATCCGGATGCTGATGAAATCGCGGCAGGATGGCGGTCTCGATGATGCGGCGCTGCGCAACGAGGCGGCCGTGATCTTCATGGCCGGTCACGAAACCACCGCCAATTGCCTGGCTTGGGCCTGGTATCTGCTGTCGCAGGCGCCGGAGGTCGAGGCTCGCCTGCATGACGAGCTCGACACCGTGCTCGGCGGGCGGGCGCCGACGCTGGCGGATGTGCCCCGGCTGGTCTACACGCGCGCCATCATCGAGGAGACGCTGCGTCTCTATCCGCCGGTGCCGCTGCTGGCGCGCGAGGCGGCACAGGAAGATTCCATCCGCGGCCGCAGGGTGAAGGCCGGCGCCCTGGTCATTGTGGTGCCGTGGCTGCTGCACCGGCACCGCCTGTTCTGGCGCGATCCCGACCATTTCATCCCGGACCGCTTCCTGCCCGGCAGTCCGGACGCCCCGCAGAAATACGCCTATGTGCCGTTCAGCGTCGGCCCGCGGGTCTGTGCCGGCCTGTCCTTCGGCTTGACGGAATCGATCCTTTGCCTGGCCGCCCTGGCGCGGACGGCAAGGCTGCGGCTCGCCCCCGGCACCCTGGTCCAGCCGGTGTGCCGCCTGACGCTGCGCCCCGGTGACAGTCTGCCGATGACATTGTCGGCCCGGGCGGGGCGCCGGCGCGATCCGGCGGTCGCCTCGGCCGCTCCAGCCTTGCGCTGCCCGGTCGGCCATGGCTGACGGGACGCCGCCGCTCTCCGCGATCTGGGGTGGGGCGGAGGCGCGCGCGGCCTGGCGGCGCTACTGGCTGCGCGACACCCTGTCGGGCCTGACCGACACCGCGGTCCATTACGGCCTCAGGGCGTCGCCGGTCGAGCTTTGCTCGGCAGCCGGCCACTGGCTGGGCCGGTGGTTCGGATCGCGACATCGCGTCTGGCAGGCCCGGGCGCTGCACAATGTCCGGACGCTGCGGCCGGATCTGGATGATGCCGCCGCCGCTGGCACCGTTCGGCAGATGTGGGGCCATGTCGGCAGTTCCATGGCCGAATTCTCGGCGCTGGAGCGGATCTGGGCCTCTGGACGCGTCGCGATCGAGGGGCTGGAGAACCTCGATGCGGCGCGGGCCACCGGGCGCCCGCGGATCGCGGCGGCCCTGCACCTCGGCAACTGGGAAATCGTCGGTCCGACGCTGCTGGCGCTCGGGGAGAACGGTCTCGACGTCTACCAACCGCCGCGCAACCGGTTCGAACGGCGCATCGCCGATCGCATCAGGCGGCGCTTCGCCGACCATCTGGTGCCGCCCGGGCCGGCCACGGCGCGCCGCCTGTACAGGGCGCTCGCCGAGGAGGGGCGTGGCGTCGTGCTGTATGTCGATGAATTCCAGAATGGCCGCGTCCACGCCCCGTTCTTCGGGCGGCCAGTCCGCCTCGACGGCAATCTGGCGCGGGTCGTGCGCCTGGCGCAGATGGCGGACGCCGTCATCATCCCGGCCTATTGCCTGCGGACGGGCAGGGGGCGCTTCCGGATGCATATCCTGTCGCCGGTCCGGGTCGGGCCGCGGACGGATGGGCCGGGACTCATGCAGGAGGTGGCGCGTCTCGACTCGATCATCGCGCCCGTCGTGCGCCGTCACATCGAGCAGTGGTTCATGCTGCACGACCTCGTGCTGGATGAAGGGTAACCATGAGTTCCGCCGACCTGCTGCTCATCCTTTCAATAGATGAAAGAGGAAGGCCGCGGCACTATGCCATTTCACAGGCACGGCCTGCTCAATTTGCGGGCAACTGTCATCTTTCGGCAAAGATCGGAAACAATAAAATTAAAATTGATCCTTTTTTAATTTGACGGACATATTGAAATAAGACTATCTGCCTTATTATTGACTTTCTGAGGATTCGGAGATCTACATGGGGTCTTGCGTAAAAGAAATAGAAGAGGCACTTCAGACATCTGTCGAAATTGCTACGGCATATGCAGTAAATAATGAGATTTCTGACTTCGATATGGAAATTTTAGTCAATCGTATATTCAATATTTTAACAAAATCGGCTGGTTATGAACTGATTGATTGCGGAGAGTCTGGTGCCTCCGCAAAGCGCAATACCGAGATCATTTGCGCGCTGTTCCAGAGCTCGCCCATGGGCCGGGTGGCCGTGCGAAGTGCGACGCTTCCTCGCAGCGCCCATGCCAGACGGAATCGGGTCAGAGGAGTCCTGAGGCGCATGCACCGGCAGCGCGGCATGACCAAGCCCTTCTGAGACTGGTACTCTGACATCCCTCTCGCCCCAGCCCCCGGCGCCGTGCTCAGATCACGTCATCATGCGGCCCGTCGACCGGGCCTTCGGGAATGGAGAATGAGATGGATCTCGGGCTGAAGGGGCGGCAGGCGGTGGTCTGCGCGTCGAGCCAGGGTCTCGGACGGGCCTGCGCGTTGGAGCTGGCGCGGGCCGGCTGCACTGTGGTGGTCAACGGCCGCGACCAGGCCGCGCTGGAAAAGACGGCCGGTGAGATCCGGGCCGAGACCGGGGCTGAGGTGATCGCCGTCGCCGGCGACGTCGCCACCCGCGCCGGCCAGGACGCGCTGCTGCAGGCCGTGCCCCGGGTCGACATCCTGGTCAACAACAATGGCGGCCCGCCGTTCCGCGACTTCCGCGAGATCGACCGCGAGGCGCTGCTGGCCGGCGTGGTCGGCAACATGGCGGCGCCGATCGAGCTGGTGCAGCGGGTGATCGACGGCATGGTCGAACGGCGCTTCGGCCGTATCGTCAACATCACCTCGGCTTCGGTGAAGATGCCGCTGGCGGGGCTCGACCTGTCCAGCGGCGCCCGGGCCGGACTGACCGGTTTCCTTGCCGGCGTGGCGCGGTCGGTGGCCCATGCCAACGTCACCATCAACTTCCTGCTGCCGGGGTCGTTCGACACCCGCCGGCTGCGCTCCGGCCAGCAGGCAGCGGCGGAGCGGCGCGGCGTGCCGATCGAGACGGTGCAGCAGGAGCGCCGGGCCGACATCCCCGCCGGGCGCTTCGGCGAGGCCTCCGAATTTGGCGCGGCCTGCGCCTATCTGTGCTCGGCCCAGGCCGGCTACATCACCGGCCAGAGCCTGCTGATCGATGGCGGCGCCTATCCCGGCGTGCTGTAAGCGCTAAAGCTTTCCATGCCGCCGTTGGCCATCGCGCCGACGGCGGCAACGAAGCTGGCCAGGCTGGCGCTGCGCAGCGGCACGAAGGGCTTGCCGATGTCGCGGCACAGCCGCTTCACCTGCCCGGCCGCGAGGTGGCTGACGCAATCCACCGGGAAGAAGGCGATGTCCGACTGGCTGACCAGGCCGGGCAGCAGGGTGGTGTTGTCCTCGACGCCACCATCATGGCTCAGCAGCACGCCGCCGAGCCGGGCGGTCAGGGCCCTCAGCTGCTCGATCTGTTTCGGCCGCCCGCCGACATAGAGCAGCCGCCGGCCGTGCAGCTCCGGCATCGGCGCCGCGGCTTCCGGTGAGGCCTCCGCCGGCTCGCTTAGGGTCGACTCCAGCGCGGTGAGCTCGGCCGTCAGGGCCTCGGCGTGCCGCTCCAGCCGCTGCACCGTCTCGCCTTGGTCGGCCAGGGCCGCGTCCTGCGCCGCCAGCCGGGCCTCGAGCAGGGCCGACCGCGCCTGCTCGTCGGCCAGGCGCCGCCGCAGGGCGGGGGCCGCGTCGTCTTCCTCGGGCACCACAGTGGCCGGCGCTACCTGTCGCCGCGCGGCCTGCTCCAGCTCCGCCACCCGGCGGGCCAGCGCCTCGCGCTCCACCGCCATCTGCTGCAGCCGCTCTTCCTGCCGGGCGATCTTGTCGTCGCGGTCGCCGAGTTCGTGCTCCAGATGCCGCAGCCGGGCGATGTCGGCGCGGTTGGACATGCCGACGAGGTGCGACAGCATATGCACCTCGCCGAACACCTCCTGCACCAGCGCCTTGTCGGTGGCGGGGTGGGTCAGCACCGCCCAATAGGCGCCGGGGATGTCGCCGCGCTCCAGCGCCTCGTGCCACAGCGCCCGGACATCTTCTGCGGTCTTGGCCTTGGCGAAGCGCTTGACCGGCCCGTCATGCCGCTTGTCCAGCAGCTTGTTCAGCAGCTTGCCGGCGGTGTCGTGCTGCCCCGCGGCGCGCACCGCGCGGCCATGCAGGGTGTGGTCGGAGGCGGTGCGTGCATCGGCATCGTTCAGCTTGGCGAAGAGCTGGCGCAGCTCGCCGGTGGTCAGGCAGGTGCCGACAACGGAACAGTGCAGGGTCGGCGACAGGTCCCAGATCCGGTCGCGGCGGGTGGGCGCCGGGTCGATCGTCGCGGCCGGGACGGGGGCCGGGACCACAACCGGGAACGACGGCAACACCGGGCTCCCCCGGGCGGGGCGCAACAGGGCCGGCAGGGTTGGCACGTCCGATCTCCGTTCGCTATATTCCTTCAGATATAACGATGGTCGCAGATCGCGGCCGGCCGGGCAAGCCCGGGCCGGCCATGCCGGAAAGGACAATTCGTGCAGGAAGATGCCCGTCTCGCCGCATTGCTGCAGGCCGAAGCCAAGGCCGTGGCGCTGCTCGACATGATCGAAGCCGAGGGGCTGATCGCCCCGGGCCGGACCGAACGCGTGGTCGAGAAGGAGATCTACGCCATGGCCGAGGCGGCCTTCGGCGTGACCAAGCACTGGCACAAGCGCATCGTCCGTGCCGGCCCCAACACGTTGTGCATCGCCGCCGACAACCCGCCGGTGCGCGAGATCGGCGCCGACGACACCGTGTTCATCGATCTCGGCCCGGTGTTCGACGAATGGGAGGCCGATGTCGGCCGCACCTATGCCTTGGGGTCGAACCCGGAGAAGCAGCGGCTGTGCGCCGACCTGGAGCATGTGTTCGACGCGCTGCAGCACCATTTCGACACGCATGACGACATCACCGGTGCGGAATTCTTCGCCGAGGCGGAGCGCCTGGCGGAGGAGCGGGGATGGCTGTGGGGCGGCCAGATCGCCGGCCACATCGTCGGGGAATTCCCCCATGCCCGGCTGCCGGGCGACAAGGACCTGTACCGGCTGAGCCCCGAGAACCCGACCCGGATGCGAGACCCCGATGCGCTGGGGCAGAAGCGCTACTGGATCCTGGAGGTGCATCTGGTCGACCAGGGCCGGAGCTGGGGCGGCTTCTACGAGCGGCTGCTGGTCGCGGCTGGGGAGGGCGGCCGCGCCTGAACCGAAAGCTACGCGGCGCGGGCTGGCGGTCCCGCCGCCTCCAGCACCGCGACCTCCTCGTCGGTGAACAGGCGGCTGCGGGTCAGGAAGCGCAAGCCCTCCGGCGCCTCGACGGAGAAGCCGGAGCCGCGGCCCGGCACCACGTCGATGATCAGCTGGGTGTGCTGCCAGTATTCGAACTGGGCGGCGCCGATATAGAAGGGCGTGCCGGCGATTTCGCCCAGCAGCACGTCCTGCGGCCCGACCCGGAAATCGCCGAGCGGAAAGCACATCGGGGCGGAGCCGTCGCAGCAGCCGCCCGACTGATGGAACAGCAGCTTGCCGTGCTGCACCTGCAGCCGCGCCACCAGCTCCGCCGCCTTGTCCGTGATCTCGACTCGGTTGACCATGATGGTTCCCTTCGGCTGGGGCGCGGCCGAAGCCGCGCCCGCCGTGTCGTGCCTACCTCAGAAGAAACCGAGAGCCTTGGTGGAATAGCTGACCAGGAGATTCTTGGTCTGCTGGTAGTGGTCGAGCATCATCTTGTGGTTCTCGCGGCCGATGCCGGACTGCTTGTAGCCGCCGAAGGCCGCATGCGCCGGATAGGCGTGGTAGCAGTTGGTCCAGACCCGGCCGGCCTGGATGGCGCGGCCGAAGCGGTAGGCGCGGTTGCCGTTGCGGGTCCACACCCCGGCGCCCAGGCCGTAGAGGGTGTCGTTGGCGATGGCCAGCGCCTCTTCCTCGTCCTTGAACTTCGTCACCGACACGACCGGCCCGAAGATCTCCTCCTGGAACACCCGCATCTTGTTGTGGCCGGCGAAGATCGTCGGCTCGACGTAATAGCCTTCCGATAGCTCGCCCTCCATCTGGGCCCGCTTGCCGCCGGTCAGCACTTCAGCGCCTTCCTGCCGGCCGATGTCCATGTAGGACAGGATCTTCTCGAGCTGGTCGTTCGAGGCCTGGGCGCCGATCATGGTGGCGGCATCCAGCGGATGGCCCTGCTTGATCTTCTTGGTCCGGGCCACCGCCCGCTCCATGAACCGGTCGTAGATCGATTCCTGGACCAGCGCGCGGCTCGGGCAGGTGCAGACCTCGCCCTGGTTCAGGGCGAACATGGCGAAGCCTTCCAGCGCCTTGTCGAAGAACTCGTCATCGGCGTCGAGCACGTCGGCGAAGAAGATGTTCGGCGACTTGCCGCCCAGCTCCAGCGTCATCGGGATCAGGTTGTCCGAGGCGTACTGCATGATCAGGCGCCCGGTCGTGGTCTCGCCGGTGAAGGCGATCTTGGCGATGCGCTTGTTCTGGGCCAGCGGCTTGCCGGCCTCGACGCCGAAGCCGTTGACGACGTTGACCACGCCGGCCGGCAGAATGTCGGCGATCAGCTCCATCACCACCAGGATGCCCAGCGGCGTCTGTTCCGCCGGCTTCAGCACGACGCAGTTGCCGGCGGCCAGGGCGGGCGCCAGCTTCCAGGTCGCCATCAGGATCGGGAAGTTCCACGGGATGATCTGGCCGACCACGCCCAGCGGCTCATGGAAATGATAGGCCACGGTGTCGTGGTCGATCTCGGAGATGCCGCCCTCCTGCGCCCGTATCACGCTGGCGAAATAGCGCCAGTGGTCGACCACCAGGGGCATGTCGGCGTGGGTGGTCTCGCGGATCGGCTTGCCGTTGTCGAGGCTCTCGACCAGGGCCAGCAGGTCGAGATTGGCCTCGATCTTGTCGGCGATCTTGTTCAGCAGGCGCGACCGCTCCTGCACCGAGGTGCGGCCCCAGGCATCCTTCGCCTTGTGCGCGGCGTCGACCGCCAGCTCGATATCCGCGGCGGATGAGCGCGGCACCTCGCACAGCTTCTTGCCGGTGATCGGGCTGGGGTTGTCGAAATAGCGGCCTTCGACCGGGGCGACCCATTTGCCGCCGATGAAATTCTCGTAGCGATCGCGGACCGGAAGCTTCTCGGAAATCTTCTGCAAGGCCTGGATATACATGGGTTTCCTCCGTGTCGGATGCACCGTTGCGGTGTCTTGCCGGCTGTCTGGCTGGGCCTGCACCCCGGCCGGGGCGGGAGGAGGCCGGGAGGCGGCAGAGCCGTTGCTGACCGAACGATGACCCCTGGCCGAAGACCCGTCAACGCTATATTCATAGAGATATAACGACATGTCCGACATTGCCATTCGACCTAGGGAGGACGACATGAACATCGCCATCAAGAAGCCGTTGCTGGGCTCCGCCGCGGCTTCGTTCCTGGCCAAGGAGCACAAGCTGCTGATCGACGGGAAATGGGTCGCCGCGCGCAGCGGCAAGACCTTCCCGGTGGAAGATCCGGCGACCGAGGAAACCATCACCCACGTTCCGGCCGGCGACAAGGCCGACATCGACGCCGCCGTCGCCGCCGCTCGTCGCGCCTTCGAAACCGGCCCGTGGTCGCGCATCTCGCCGGCCGAACGGTCGCGGCTGGTGTGGCGCCTCGGCGACCTGCTGGAACAGCATGCCGACGAATTCGCCGAGCTGGAGGCGCTGGACAACGGCAAGCCGGTGACCAATGCGCGCCAGGGCGACGTCCAGGGCTCGATCGACATGTTCCGCTACATGGCGGGCTGGGCGACGCGGATGAACGGCCAGACCATCCCGGTCTCCAGCCCCGGCCATTGGCATGCCTATACCCTGCGTGAGCCGGTCGGCGTCGTCGGCCAGATCATCCCCTGGAACTTCCCGCTGATGATGGCGGCCTGGAAGCTGGCGCCGGCGCTGGCCGCCGGCTGCACCATCGTGCTGAAGCCGGCGGAGCAGACGCCGCTGTCGGCCCTGCGCTTCGGCGAGCTGATCCAGGAAGCCGGGTTCCCCGACGGCGTGGTCAACATCGTCACCGGCTTCGGCGAGACCGCCGGCGCGGCGTTGGCCGAGCATCCGGATGTCGACAAGGTCGCCTTCACCGGGTCGACCGAGGTCGGCAAGCTGATCGTCAAGGCGGCGGCCGGCAACCTGAAGCGCGTCTCGCTGGAGCTCGGCGGCAAGTCGCCGGCGATCGTGTTCCCGGACGCCGATCTCGACCTCGCCATCGCCGGCACGGCGGATGCGATCTTCTACAACCAGGGCCAGTGCTGCACCGCCGGGTCACGCCTGTTCGCGCATAAATCGGTCTATGACCGGGTGGTCGAAGGCGTGGCGGCGGCGGCCGGCAACCTCAAGATCGGCCATGGGCTCGACCCGTCGGTCAATCTCGGGCCGCTGGTGTCGAAGGAGCAGCATGAGCGGGTCAGCGGGTTCCTCGAGTCCGGCCGCAGCGAGGGCGCGGAGATCGTCACCGGCGGCAGCGTGCTCGGCAACCAGGGCTATTTCGTTGCGCCGACGGTGCTGGCACGGACCAACCGCGACATGCGGGTGGTGCGCGAGGAGATCTTCGGCCCGGTGGTCTGCGTCCAGTCCTTCGACGACGACGACCTCGACGCCGTGGCCAAGTTCGCCAACGACACGGAGTACGGCCTGCAGGCCAGCGTGTGGACCCGCAATCTGAAGGTCGCCCATGTCATGGCCCGCAAGATCCGGGCCGGCACCATCTGCATCAACGCCCACAAT
>NZ_JBYRFX010000897.1:0-14304 GCF_057815775.1 Inquilinus sp. | reverse complement strand
CTCCGGCGTCGGCACGCTGCTCAGCGGCATCAATCTGACCACGACCATCCTGAAGCTGCGGGCGCCCGGTATGGGCTACATGCGGATGCCGGTGTTCTGCTGGACGGCGCTGGCGGCGAACCTCCTGATCGTCGCCGCCTTTCCGGTGCTGACCGCGACCTTCGCGATGCTGCTGCTCGACCGGTATTGCGACTTCCATTTCTTCACCAGCGACGGCGGCGGCAATCCGATGATGTACATCAACCTCATCTGGATCTGGGGCCATCCGGAAGTCTACATCCTGATCCTGCCGGCCTTCGGCGTGTTCTCGGAGGTCATCGCGACCTTCTCCGGCAAGCCGCTCTTCGGCTATCGCTCCATGGTGATGGCGACGATGGCGATCTGCGTGCTGTCCTTCATGGTCTGGCTGCATCACTTCTTCACCATGGGTGCGGGCGCCGACGTCAACGGCTTCTTCGGCATCATGACCATGATCATCGCGGTGCCGACCGGCGTGAAGGTGTTCAACTGGCTGTTCACGCTCTATGGCGGGCGGATCCGCTACACCGTGCCGATCCTCTGGGCGCTCGGCTTCATGGTGACCTTCGTGATCGGCGGCATGACCGGCGTGCTGATGGCGATCCCGCCGGCCGACTTCGTGCTGCACAACAGCCTTTTCCTGATCGCGCATTTCCACAACGTGGTGATCGGAGGCGTCGTGTTCGGCGTGTTCGCCGGCTACACCTATTGGTTCCCGAAGGCCTTCGGCTTCCAGCTCGACGAACGCCTTGGCAAGGCGATCTTCTGGTGCTGGTTCATCGGCTTCTATCTCGCCTTCATGCCGCTCTACGCCCTCGGGCTGATGGGCGCTACTCGGCGCATGCAGCATTACCCCGATGCCCATTGGCAGCCGCTGATGCTCGTCGCCCTGGCCGGCGCGAGCCTGATTTTCATCGGGATCGGCCTGACGGCCGCCCAACTCGTCGTCAGCATCCGCACACGTGAGCGCCGCCGGGATCTCACGGGCGATCCCTGGAACGGCCGCACGCTCGAATGGTCCACGGCGTCGCCGCCGCCGGCCTGGAATTTTGCCTTCCTGCCGCCTGTCGAGGGCACCGACGCCTATTGGGCAGCCAAGCAACAGGGGCAGTTCGCTCCAACAGGCCCATACATCCCGCTGCATCTGCCGCGCAGCAACCCGACCGGCTTCTTCCTCGCGTTCATCGCCGTCGTGCTGGGCTTTGCGCTCATCTGGCACATCTGGTGGCTGGCCATCGCCGGCCTGCTCGGCTCGCTCGCCGTTGGTCTCCGCCAAGCGTGGCGGAAGGACACCGAGAGCGAGATTTCGGCGGCGGAGGTGGCCGCCTTCTACAAGTTACAGGTGCCAGGGGAGATTGCAGCATGAGTGTCGTGGATCAGGCCGTGCCCGATGGCCGTTCCGTAGTCGTACCGCTGGCGTTGCGCGGCCCCGCACCGACCCGGGTCGTGGTGGGCTATGGCTTCTGGCTGTTCCTGCTCTCGGACATCATCATCTTCGCCGTGTTTTTTGCCGCCTACGCGGTGCTGTCGGGCGAGACGAACGGCGGTCCGTCGGGAGCGGAGTTCTTCGACAAGACCAACGTCTTCATCGAGACGGCCTGCCTCCTCGCCTCCAGCGTCACCTGCGGCTTCGCCTCCCTGGCCGTGCAGCGCTGCGACAAGCCCGCGGCTTTTCTCTGGATGATCCTCACCTTCATTCTCGGTGTGGCCTTCGTCAGCCTGGAACGCGGGGAGTTTGCCACCATGCTCGCCGCAGGCAACGGGCCATCGCGCAGCGCCTTCCTCTCTGCGTTCTTCACCCTCGTCGGCACCCACGGCCTCCATGTGACGGTCGGCCTGTGCTCGCTCCTGGTCATGATGCTGCAGATCGCAACGCTCGGCTTCCTGCCGATGGTGCGGCGACGCTTCTTCTGCTTCAGCCTGTTCTGGCACGCCCTCGACATCGTCTGGATCGGGGTTTTCACGATCGTCTATCTGGGAGCACACCGATGACCGACCAAACCGAGGCGCAAGGCCAGGCCCCTGGCATCAGCGAGCATGGTCGGACCACCGGGCGGACCTATCTCATCGGGCTGTTCTACGCCGTCGTCCTGACGCTCGCCTCGTTTTGGGCATCGTCAACCGATCTCGTCTACGCACCCGGCGTGCCTGTCCTGCTGGCGGTCCTTGCCGTGGCCCAGATGGGCGTCCACCTGGTGTTCTTCCTGCACATCTCGAGCGCGCCGGACCAGACCAACAACTTCCTGGCGCTGGCCTTCGGCATCTTCGTCGTCGGCCTCATCGTGTTCGGGTCGATGATCATCATGGCCAATCTCAACCACGCCATGGTGCCGATGGACCGGCTGATGCAAATGCAGCGCTAGCGGGTCGGTCCGGTCGGCGCGAGATCGCCACACCCCCTCAAAGATGCCGGGGGATCCGCCCAGTTGGGGGATAAAGATGCGACGGCAGGGCGCGCAGACTCCCGAAAGATCGGGTCCCGAGATTGACCTCCTGGCAGCACCGGAAACAAGAACACGTGACCATCCGCCAGACAGGAGATGCTCGATCGAGCCATGGTATGGCGTCATCGACACAGGAAATGCCATCGTAATGTTCGGGAATGATGTGTTTGATTGGAAGAAGTGGGCCCCCGGGGGGCTGACGGGACTTACGCCGCCGCCTGATCATCTCCTCATCACCCAGTTTCAGCCATCGCTCGCCTCAAATGAGCGTCGCATAGATTCTTGATGTTCGACTGGCGTACAGCCGTTGGGCAGTGTGCAACTCAGAGCAGAGTGATGTCCGTCCATAGCGTGATCCTAGGCCGCCTGTCCGTCCTATCAGCCAGCCTGCTAACGTATTCGGTCGTTGGTGCAACATCGGCTTACGCCGATCCTTTGACTTCACCCACCTTTGTTGGGTCTTTGGCGCCGAATGCGAGCCCTATGAGCTTCGATGCGGGCCCGCTCGGCAAGGTGTTTGTCACAGGTCAGTTCAGTGCTCTAGGTCTCACGCAAAGCCATGCTGTCCCGGTATCCGGCAATCCTGACAGCCTTGTGGATCTGAGCAACGCTCAGATCGAGATCCAGAACACTTCCGGCCCCCTCCAGTTCTACCTACAGGGTGGCGCCTACTCTCTGCCGTCCCTCGGCACGCCGTATCTGCGAGCCGACAAAGCGACTAGAGACAATTTCAGCTGGCTGCCCGTTGGTTATATGAAGCTGGTTCTGACCCCTGAGATCTCAATCCAGGCAGGGGCGTTGCCGACATTGATCGGCGCAGAGTATACTTTCTCATATCAGAATATGAATATCGAGCGAGGCTTGCTCTGGAATCAGGAGCCGGCAGTCAGTAAAGGTGTTCAATTCAATTATAACGACGGCCCCTTAAATGCCGCACTCTCCTTCAACGATGGTTTTGATTCTGATCGTTATAACTGGATCTCAGGTTCCATATCTTATGCGCTTACCAACTCCAGTACTCTGGCGTTCGCAGCCGGAGGCAATTTTTCGCACACATTTGATACCAAATTTGTCGCTCCAGTTCCTCAGGGCAATAGCAGCATATACAATCTAATATACACCTATGCCCAGGGGCCTCTGACAATCAGCCCGTATGTGCAATACACCAGCGTAAGGCGCAATCCTGGTGTCGGCATCGATACATCCGCCCAGACCCTCGGTGGTGCGATTCTCACCAAATATTCACTTACACCGAAATTCAGCGTTGCGACGCGCGCGGAATTCATAAAGGCCCTCGGAGGTGATTGTCATCATTCTGTAGACTGCATCCCTACCAATCTTCTGTACGGACCTGACAGCAACGCGTTGTCTTTGACCGTAACACCAACCTATCAGAGCGGAATCTTCTTCGTCCGTGGTGAGCTATCGTATACTCACGTTGGGAATGCTACCCGGGGACTTGCTTTCGGTCAGGATCAAAACAGTTCGGATCAGGTCCGCGCGCTTCTTGAGACAGGAATTCTCTTCTAAAGAAGCAGCGCGCCGCCGCCGTCCTCTCGTCACGGAGAATGGGCCGATAGTGTTTGACTGGGCATTGGGACACATTCCTCCGAGGTGGACAGGGGTCGCCGCGGCCGCGGCCACGGGTGCCGTGATCTCGACCGGAAACAGCCGATGGTCCGCAACATCAATCCGCTCGCACACACCGACAGTTCCGGGCCGAGGCATTCGCGGCAAGGCGTATCACCGCATGCGTCGCCGCTTGAGTCTGGCAAAGGCGGCTCTCATCGCGGCCACGCTCGACAACGTGACAAGCCTCGGCGCCGCTATAGTGGACATCAACCGAACCAGCGGAGCGGATGAACCGAACTCCTGCCTGGTGGACGTCGCCCGCCGCTCCCCCGAGGAACGCTGCGAGCCCCCCATAAGGGAGATGTAGCAAGCTGCGTCTCCAATACCACTTCTAACGAAAGAGTTCTGCCACAAGCCGCAGGTCGCGTGTGTGGATCGGCATGGCGGCTCTCTGTTCAACACTCGACTCCTCACCGCGGAGCGCGACCGCGGGCTTATTGCTCTGCGCAAGGTTCTCGGCGATGCCTGATCTCAGAACAACAAAGGTCCAGAAATGATCGATAGACGGATGGTGCTGACCGCGGGCGCCATGGCGACCGCCTCCCTGTCGCTGCTAGGCCTGTCGCGGCCGGCTTCGGCCCAGGCCGACGGGGCCGCAGCCTTCATCGACGGCATGGCCAAGCGGACAATCGGGATCCTCCAAGCCGGCGCCGCCGGAACGGCGCAGGGCAAGGCCGAGTTCGTCCAGACTCTTGAACAGGGCTTCGACCTGGAGACCATCGGCCGCTTTGTGCTGGACCACTACTGGAATAGCGCCACCCCGCTGCAGCAGCAGGAATATCTGGACCTGTTCGAGCGGATGATTGTCGAGACCTACTCCGAGCGGTTCCAGAACTACCAGGGCGAGACCCTGGTGGTGAAGGGCGCCCGCACCGTCGGCAACGATACGCTGGTCGCGTCCGAGATCAGGCAGAAGGACGGGCCACCGATCGAGATCGACTGGCGAGTTCACCTGGCGGGCGGCGGCTACAAGGTGGTCGACGTCATTGTCGCCCGGATCAGCTTGAACGTGGCCCGGCGCGATGACTTCGCCTCTGTGCTCGCTCACAATGGTGGCAGCATCGACGGGCTGCTGCAGGACATGCGCCAGCACGCCGGCGGCTGACGCCGAGGGCCGCTTCGCCCGGCGGGCTTGTCACGTCGTCGAGTGTTATCAAGCGTGGAACATTAGCCCCACATTGAGGGGTAATCACTGTCCCAAATTTGCTCTGATACAGTCTTGGGGGTGATTGCCTAAACGGCGCCGATGACGCGAGTATGGAACAGATCGATCTTGCCAAGACTGGACATCTGCTTGGAACATGGCCGAAGCCCGCGAATGCGAAGACGCGCTGGCTCGGCTGAAGATCACCGGCGATAGCCTCACCATTGCGCGGGCACAGATCCACTTCAGCATGCTGTGTCTGATCTCGACGTGCTATCGAAAGGTGAAGGAGCTGGTAGACAGCCACCGCACTCTGCTCCACGAGAGTCCGCGAGACGTGGTCGAAACGGAACTGGCCAGTTCGGCCTGGATGCGTCTGATTGGTGTACCCTGGTCCCTATTCTCGCTTGGGGAATTCGGCGCTGCGCTCGCGGATATGGATGCCAATATCGCCGCTTTCCAAAAAGCCGGCGATTCCTCCGGGGCCGGCTACATTCAAGTCTTTCGCGGCAACTTGCTTTTTCACGCCATGGTTTTCGAAGGTGTCCTGCGGGACTGCGGACCCGCCGCTTCCCTTCCGTTCGAACAGCGCGCTGATCGCGACACCCAAGTCCTGCCTCGTATGCGCAGGGTCGCGCTGGTCTTTTGCGGCCTGGCCGAGACGGGCCTCGGAAACATTGCCACCGCGCTCGAATATCTGCGTGTGGCAGAAGCCGAGATGGAGCGACGGCCGGTGCATCTGGACTGGTATTGGCGCCTCGCGCTGAAGTGGGGAATGCTCGGCGCCCTCATCGCGAACGGCGATCACGCCGCCGCCCTAGCGCGCGCCAAACGCCTCTGCGATCTGGCAGCGCAAACCGACGAACGGACTTGGCAGGCCCTGGCATGGGAAGTGCGCGCCCGGGCGGCCTTGGCCCATGGGGAGGTATCGGAGGCGATGGCCGATGTCGCCAAGGCCGAGGCTGTCAGTGACGGCGTGGAGGTCCCGCTGGCCGAATGGCGTGTGCATGCGACGGGCGCCGTGGTGTGCCAGGCTGCCGGTGATCTCCATCAGGCGAGAGCGCATGGTCGGTTCGGCGCGGCCTTCCGAAAACGCCTCGCTGGCGCGCTGCCGGAGGGTGACCTGCTCCGTTCGACGTTCGAGCGTCGCAGCGTAGCCCTCGCGGCGGTCTGACAACGATCCGGGCGTCGTCCGCCGCTCCACCCGAGAAACGCCGCGCGTTCCCCCAAAGGGGGGATAGGGCTGATCGACATCTTCGGGCACAGTCCACACGGCAAACGACGGATTTCCAGATGTAGACTTTGCACGTACGCGATGTTCACGCGAGTTGAGGAGCGGGAAGAGGGACGGGCAATGAAATTCGGTGCTGTTCCGCCGCTTCTCTGTGGGGCGGCAGCACAAGCACGGTCGAGATTTCGGAGGGATACATGTCTGCGACGAGATGTACGCATGTGCCGGCACAGTGCGGCGAGTGTGTCGAAACCATGATATTCGAGGCAAGCGCATGATTCCCGGCGGCGCAGCGTCCCGCGGAAATGGCGGTTTTGGAAGTGTCGGTGGGATCAGCTTAGCCTCGGTCGACCTGAATTTGCTGGTGGCGCTGGAGGCGCTGCTGGAACAGCGCAACGTCACCTATGCCGGGCAGCGCGTGGGCCTGAGCCAGCCGGCGATGAGCCGGGCGCTGGCCCGGCTGCGCGGCGTCTTCGACGATGACCTGCTGGTGCGCACCTCCAGTGGCTTGGCCTTGACGACGCGCGGCGAGCAATTGCACGAGAAGCTGCCGCTGGCCCTGGAGAAGATCCGAGAGATTCTGACACCCTCCAGCTTCAGGTCCGAGGGCATAAGGTCGAAGGTTACAGTGGCTATGCCGGAGCACCAGGCGCTGGTTCTGTTGCCGCGACTGCTGCCGCGCCTGCGCGCGCGGGCTCCGCATCTTGACATCGTCATCCACTCTATGCTGGCCGGGTCGCTTAAGCGTTTGGAGAGCGGTGAAATCGATTTCACGGTCGGCCAAGTCGACGACACGCCGCCCGGTTTCTTCCGGCGCACGCTCTACACCGACCGGTTCGTGTGCCTGCTGCGCCGGGACCATCCCTCGCTGCAGCACGAATGGACGGCGGACCGCTTCTCGGCGCTGCGTCATGCCGTGATCGCGCCGGGCTCGGAAGGCGGTTTCGGCCAAGTCTATGATGCGCTGACCAAGCTGAAGCTGCCGGACCGCGACCCGCTGATCGTGCCGAACATGATGGCGGCGCCGATGATGGTGGCCGAGACCGACCTCGTGCTTACCGTGCCGCATCGGGTCGCGCTACAGGCGTCGTCGATGCTGCCGCTGGTGGCGAAGGAACTGCCGATCGAACTTCCGCCATACGACGTCTCGCTGATCTGGCACGAACGCCGCCACCGCGACGGCGAGCATAGTTGGATCCGAGCCGAGATCGCCGCCGCGACCATGACCGTGGCCCATCCAATTTGCTGAGCGGTGCCTCCCAACCGGCTCCGTCGGTGGCCTCACGGCCTTTCCTTAAGCGCAATTCCGACCGGCCGCACGGTGCTCGTAGCCAGGCCAAGAAACGCTCATGACACTATGCGATACGGAGACTGTCCTATGCGTGAGTCTAGCAACGACCGGTGTTGCGACATAAGGCAACAGCCAGATTTGCGAATGGATGTCGCCGCGGCCACGGAGCGGGGAGGGCGGAGCCCGACAGGAGGCGCGGACTTTGCGACAGGACCGTCGAGTTATTGGGGCGATCCAGGAGCAGGGCGGATTTCGGCCCCTGAACGGTGCATCCGCTCAGGCGGCCCGGGCGAGGCCGGTGAGTCGGCATTGATAAGGACCAGCCCGTCGAGATGCCATGCGTCGCCCCGGCGCGGAGCGCGGCGCCGGATGCGGTTGGCGAAGACGCGGCCGAACTTGAAGCCCCACTCCCGCGCCGTCGCGTGACTCGCGGCAATGTCCCGGGCGGCCAACATCGCCTCCTCCATCCGCAGGCTCAGTGGGAAGTGGAGGTAATATCATTTCGCATGGCTGATCGCCTCCGCCAAATACCGGTGGTCGACATGTAAAGGGTCCCGAAGAACTCTCATCTAACCTCATGGCCGAGGTCTTCGGCACGGACAACCCGCTCGACGCGCGACAACTCGGCCGTGCCCAGCGGACATGTGTCCATGGCGGAAGCTTGATCCCCCCTCACAACGAAACCGATTCATCGCTCTCCAAAGGAGCTCTGGTGAATGCAGAAATTGTGAGAAGTTGACCTCGGAAAAGAACTTAATTTTCGCACTCCACAACATTTAAATTGTAGAGCGCTCAACGCTACGAAAATGCGACAATAATATTCATTGCACTATAAAAAATCAGTGTGGTTGTTCTTTGAATAAATTTGTTGACTCCATATTGGAGTCGAACTTATTGTTATCCTGCTTCAGGACCATTGCGTGTTTTGAAGTCTATCGATGCAGTTTGTTCAATCTCAAAATCTTTGAAATTGGAGAATGACTATGACTGACCGGATCAAGACCATGACCGCGAGCGATCTCACCGAGGACTCTGTGCTTCAGCCTCTGTCTATCGCTGCCGATGTCGTCGATTTTGACGATCTCTCTGATGAGGAGCTCGAGGCTCGCATCAGCAAGGACGGTGGTAGCGGCCGCGGCGGCACTGGCTGCTGAGCAGTCCTTGTCCAAGGCATGCCTCACCTCGCGTGAGGCATGCCCCCCTCTTGCGACGTTCGACAGGCGTACCGCCCGGCGCTCGTGGGTCCGGAAGACCATGACAGGTGGGGCTTTTCGAGATGCAGTTTCACAACCAAGAACTTACGGATCCCGCTGCGCGGCAGGATCCCATTCAACTGGTTGACGCCTTTCTGCTCGATTTCTTGGCTGGCCGGGTGCCCGACATTTACGCTCGTTATGCTGTCCTGCGGCGGGTCGGCTCAGTGGTGCGAGACCCGAGCGGCTTCATCTTGGTCACGCAGCATCGTGAGATCGCCCAGATCATTGGCAATCCAGCCTTTGCCCTTGTCGGTTCCCAGGCGTTTCCGGGGGTTGAGGCGGCGATCCGGGCTCGGCTCGATAAGTCCGGCTTCCTTGATCTGCTGATGTTTCGCAATGGAGTCCGACATCGTCGGGCTCGGCGATCCCTGTCGATGTTCGTTGGCTTCGACCGGATCGGCCGGATACGCACGGCGATCGAGGCGAAAACCGCCGAGCTGTGCAAGCGCCTGGACGGCGGAGGCTTCGACTTCGTCCAGACCGTCGCCTCGACCCTGCCTGTCACCATGCTGACGGAACTGATCGGGATCGAGCAGCACGAGATCCTCTCCCTCATAGCCCGGTCGCGGATGACGGCCGGGTTGCTGGCATCTACCCCCATGGACGCCCAAACCTTGTCTGAAAGCATCGGCGAATTTGAGAGCCTGGTCGAGCTGTTGCATCAGCGCCTGAGCAATCCGGCCCGTGGCGATGGCAAGCCTCACCCGCTCGGTGAATTGCTACAGTCAGCGGCCCCGGACGAGCAGCAGGCGATCGTTGCCGATCTCCTGGTATTGCTCGTCACCGGCTACGACACATCCAGGGCGATGCTCGGCAATTCCATTGCCGCGTTGGTCACCGACCGCGAGGCTTGCGCAAGATTGGCGGCGGATCCGGCCCTCGCGCCGCGCGCGGTGGAAGAACTGATCCGCTATGACACCCCCGGACAGATCGTCTTCCGCCACGCTGTCGAGGACACCGCGATCGGCGAATATCGGATCGGCCGGGGCGAAATGCTGGCGCTGCTGATCGGCTCGGCCAATCGTGACGAGGCGGTGTTCGACCAGGCGGACAAACTGGACTTCGCCCGGGGCAGGGGGCGCCCGCTGTCGTTCGGTGCCGGGCCGCATGCCTGCATCGGTGCTGCGGTGGCCCGAATCCAGCTGTCGGCCCTGCTGACCGGCTTCGCCGATCGTCTCTGCCATCTCGTTGTCGACGGCAGGTCGCCGCTGGCGACGCAGCACGGGCTGATGCGCGGGCATGAGCATCTGCTCCTACGCACCGCCGCATTGGTCGCATGAAGAAGCGGCCATCCGCCACCGCCGCCATGTCAAACCTTCGCCACCGTCGACCCAGGATGACAGCGAATGTTGCAGACCTCACTCGTATCCGATCAGGCATGGCTTTCCGAGCATGCCAAGTGTGCGGAGCGAGACGCCTTCGCGGCGATCAATCGCTTCGCCCAGACGCCCTCCCAGGCCGGCCTCCTCAAGACTATCTTGTCGAGCGTGCTTGATCGCGGCGGTCTCGACGGCGGCTTGTGCCGGATGGCCCTGCAACTTCCACTGCTGGTGCATTCCGGCATCAGTGGCGCTCCCGATGACGCCGTCTATCAACTTGCGGCCGCGCTGACGCTGCTAGAGGCCGGGATCTACACACTTGACCACATTGTCGACATGGAGATCGACGGCCCACTCCTGGAATTGCCGCGAGCGGCGGTGCTGCTGGGGGCCGTCTGCCTGATCTCCCATCTCCCCAACCAGGTCCTGCTTGCATTGCCATGCGATATTGAGCTATCGGCCGGCATGACGCGGATGCTCGCCGATGGTCTCGCGAGGATCGGCGCCGGCCAACTGGAGGACATCGCGACCTCCAGTTTGCAAGCGCCGCCTAGCGGAATGGTCGAACTCGCGGTCACCATGAAGACTGGCGAGCGGCGAGCCCTGTTCGCCATGTTGGCGGCGACGTTGGCGGGCGGCACGCCAGCCCAGGTGGGTGCCTATGCCGATTTTGGGCGTGCCCTCGGGGTCGCCCGCCAGCTCCGATCCGATTTGTTGGATCTGTTTGGCTCCATTCCCAGCCGCGACCTCGCGAGCCGGGTGCTGACACTGCCGCTTGTTCTTTATCTCGAACAGGAAGACGAGGCACATACCGCAGAGATGCAGAAGCTGTTGGCCAATGCTGCGAGGCAGCGGACCGCTCAGCGCCAAGTATGCGACCGCCTGCGTGAATCGGGCGTTATGCGCGAGGTCATCCGTCGGATCGAGCGTCAGTGCCAGTCGGCTCTCGCCACACTCGACCTCGCACAGCCGGCACAGCGCACTGCTTCAATGTTGCGAGATCTGGTGCTCGCGGCCTCCATCGTCGCGGCACGGTGAGCGCTGTGTCGGGAGACGCGGCCACGGAGGTCCGCTCGATCACGATCGTTGGAGGCGGCCAAGCCGGACTCATGCTCGCCATAGGATTGCGTCGGGCGGGATATGCCGTGCGCTTGGTCCAGGACAAGCCTGCGGCCGACATCGCCTGCGGGCGGGTCATGTCCAGCCAGTGCATGTTTGCGACCGCGCGTGGCGAGGAGCGGAAGCTCAGCCTCGATCTCTGGTCCGCCGAGGCGCCTGAAATCGCAGGCGTCCGCGTCGAGTCCGTGTCTGCATTGGGCTCTTCGGTGCCGGCGATCTCGTTCACCGGCCATCTGAGAGCCCCGGCGGAATCCATCGACCAGCGCCTTAAGTTTCCGGCATGGCTCGATCACTTCGAGAGTCTTGGCGGCACCCTCGACATCCGTGCGGCTGATATCGATCTGCTCGAAGCCTGCGCATGCGACAGCGATCTCGTTGTCGTGGCCGCTGGAAAGGGACCGCTCTCCGAATTGTTCCCGCTGAATTCGCGGTGGTCATGCTTCACGCGACCGATGCGGGCGTTGTCGATGGTCTATTTGCGTGGTGCCGAGGCCCCTGCAGGACCGCACTTCGTCGTTTCGACGGCAGTGCCGGGAGCGGGCGGAATCATGCAATTCCCGGCGCTCACGCATGGCGGCCCGTGCGAGATCCTGTTCTTCGAGGCCGTCATCGGCGGCCCGCTCGACATCGGTCGCTCCGACATGACTACCGACGAATTGTGGCTGGCCATGCGATCGGCGCTGGCCCCTGTCCTGGCCACGGAAGCCGAGCGACTGACCCCGGCCAGGCCCACCGACGAGAAATCCGGGCTTGCTGGGCGCATCACTCCCGCTGTGCGCCATGCCGTCGGCCGCCTGCCCTCCGGCCGTCGCGTCCTTGGTCTGGGCGACGCTGTGGTTCTCAACGACCCGCTGGTAGGGCAGGGGGCGAACAACGCGGCCAAGATGGCGGCTATCTTCCTCGACGCCATCCTGCGCCACGGCCGCCAAGCCTTTGACGAAGCCTGGATGGAGGGGGTGGCTGTCGCGGCCTGGAAGCGCGTCAGGGCGGCGACGATCTGGACCAATTTGAGCCTGCAACCTTCACAACCCCTGATGGACTTCCTGCAGCGGGCAACGTCCGATCAGGCTGCGGCCGACTGGTTTGTCCAGGGCTTCGACGAGCCGGATGCGATCCTGCCGCTGTTGCTCGGCAAGGAAGCAGCATGACGGCGACCGCCGACGAAGCCCTCCTCGCCGCGTCGCCGTCCCGGGCACTCGGAACGGAATTGCACCGGCGGCGGGACGGGAAAGGCGAGACGCTTATCGTCAAAAATCGGAGGTGCGGCCGTTACCATCGGCTGTCGCCGGCGAGCGCCTGGATTTGGTCGCTTTGCGACGGTCGACGCACGGTGGCCGCCATCGCGGAGCATGTCAGCGCAAACGGGGGACCGTCGGATGCTGAAAAGGTGATGGTGTCCGTGCGCCGACTGGCGGCGGATGGGCTGGTGGACGGCGTGAATGTTGCGGCGTCACGTCCGGACGCCGGCCGGCGCAGCGTCGCGGCGGTCTGCCGCCGTCTCCTGACGTGGCGTGTGACGATCAAGCGGGTCGATCGGTCGCTGACATGGCTCTATCGCCACATCGGCTTTGTCGCTTTTACACGCCCGATGCCGGAGCTGTTCCTCGCGCTTATGGCGGCAGGCTTTGTTGCCTTTGTGACCATGTTCTTGGTTCAACACGATCCTTTTGCCGCGTTGTCGACCCGGTGGGGCTGGCTCCTGCCCCCATTTTTCTATGGCCGTATGGTTCTGCACGAAATGGCCCATGCAATGGCCACCAAGCATTTCAGGCGCGAGGTCATCGGTGTTGGCTTCGGCTGGTTCTGGATCGGACCGTTCTTCTATGTCGACACATCGGATATGTGGCTGGCGGGGCGTCGCGAGCGGATCATCGTGAGCCTCGCCGGCGCGGCTTCGGACCTGACCATCGCCGGAGCCTGCATGATCTTGGCCCTCCTCGCCGTCCCGTCAGTCTCCACTGCAGCCTTCGCACTGGCTGGCGTCCTATACCTCATCGTTCTGGACAACATGTCCCCTCTGCTCGAATACGATGGCTACTATGCCCTCGCCGACCTCCTCGATCGGCCCAATCTGCGGGGCCATTCCTTGAATCTCCTCATCACAACGCTGCGCCAGCGCCCGATCATATGGCGCGCGCTCAGCCGGGACAGGGTCGCTGCTGCCTATGCCGTGGGGTCGCTGATTTATACGGTCTTCCTCTTGGTTGTGAGCGCCCGGTTCAATCTTATTCTGTTCAGCAACCTGCTCGGGGAGATGCCGGGATATTGGCCGGTCGTGCTGACTTGGCTGGCCACGCTTGGCCTCGGCTCGATCTTCGTATTCGGCCTTCTCAGTGACATCCGGCGGCTAGCGCGGCCCCCTGCGATCGCAAGCAACAGGAGATAAGCCAGTGTTTGCGCCTCGATTCGATTCAGTCGACGAAAACGATCCGGTTGCCTGTGCCGGCTTTCTCGACCTAGCCCTGTCGCTGACGGACGTCGAGCATTGGAAGCGGTTCAGCCATGATTTGCTTCGGCCGGGCGACGGCGACCGGGTGCTGGATATCGGCTGTGGCACGGGAGCCGACGTCCTGGCCCTGGCGCGCAGAGTCGGTGCCAGCGGGCAAGTTGTCGGCGTCGACCTCAGCCAGTCTCTGCTGACGATTGCAAAGACCCGGGCGGCGTCACTGGGGCTGCCGGTCAGTTTCCAGCGGGCGGATATCCACAGCCTGCCCTTCGCCTATGGCAGCTTCGATTGCACGCGGATCGACCGCGTGCTTCATTTTCTGCCGGATCCCGGCCGTGCTTTGCAGGAGGCCGTCCGAGTCACCGCCCCGGGTGGCCGGATGGTTGTCACGGAACCCGACTGGG
>NZ_JBYRFX010000896.1:0-10713 GCF_057815775.1 Inquilinus sp. | reverse complement strand
ATGACGACATGAAATCCATGGCGCAGCGCAAGATGGTGCAGGCGGATCGATCCGGGAGCTGGGCTCGCCTGTGTGCTGGTATTCGTCATGATGCGAGCGTCTCCAATCGAGCTTGCCCAGAGACGGCATCCATCAACTGCGACTTGGTGCTCGAACCGGAAAGCTCTGCGATGATCCGGCCGCGCGACATCACCAGATAGCGGTCGCACACACGCATCAGCTCCTCGATTTCCGAACTGATCAGCAGGATCGAGACGCCGGAACGGGCGAGTTCGACCGCGAGCTTGAGGATCTCGTTCTTGGCCCCGACGTCGAGACCGCGCGTCGGCTCGTCAAGGATGAACAGCCGGGGTTGGGTGGCCAGCCAGCGGCCGAACACCACCTTCTGCTGGTTGCCGCCGCTCAAGGTGCCGACGCGCTGCGCCGGGCTGGAGACCTTGATGTCCAGCCGCTCGATCAGGCCTTTGGCCAGCGCCTGCTCGCGGCCGCGATCGATCGTTCGAAACCGGTTGAGCAAAGTGCCGAGACTGGCCAGCGACAGGTTCTGACGCACCGATTGGGGCAGGAGCAGCCCTTCACCGCGGCGGTCCTCCGTCACCAGTCCGACCTGGCGATGCAATTGCCCGGGTGTGACCGCCTTGGGGCCGCTGCCGGCGTCGAAGCGCAGCTCGCCAGCGTCGATCGGATCGAGCCCGGTGAGGGCGCGCACCAGCTCGGTGCGTCCCGAGCCCAGAAGACCCCACAGGCCGACGATCTCACCCTCGCCGATCTCGAGGTTCACGTCCGCCAGCACCCCCTCGCGGCTGAGGCCGGAGACTTTCAGCAGCGGTTTGCTGCTGCCAGAGTGCGGCTGGGACAGGCGCTCCTGCGAATGATTCTGGCCCAGCATCATGTGGACGACGTCCAGCGGGGTGACCTCGTCCATCATCCGGGTATCGACCGTCGCGCCGTTGCGCAGCACGGTGACGCGCTCACAGATCTCGAAGATCTCATCGAGGAAATGCGTGACGTAGATGATCACCACGCCCTGCTGCTTGAGTGACAGGATCACCTCGAACAGCTTTCGCTTCTCGCGGCTGGTCAGCGACGATGTCGGTTCGTCGAAAATGAGGATCTTCGGCTCGCGGGCCAGGGCGCCGGCGATCTCGACCATCTGCCGGTCGCCCATGCTGAGGTTTTCGACAACCTCGCCGACACCGAAGGGGCAGTTGAGCCGTTCCAGGAGGGCTGCCGCACGCTGGCGCGTGGCTTCCCCGTCGATCAGCCCGGCCCGGGTCGGGAAATTGGAGATCAGGATGTTCTCGGCCACCGTCATGGATGGCACGACGTTCAGCTCCTGCTGGACGAAGGCGATACCGTGGGCCCTGGCGTCGCCTGGCGAACGGATCTCGATGGGCACGCCGTCGAGCGCGATGGTGCCGGTATCCATCCGGGTGATGCCGCCGAGCACATTCATCAGGGTGCTCTTGCCGGCGCCATTGGCACCCATCAGGGCCAGGGCCTGTCCGCGATAGGCCTCCAGATGCACGCCGCTCAAGGCCTGCACGCCGGGATAGGCCTTGGTGACGCCGTCGAGGCTGAGGTGAGCGGCCATGTCGTTACCTGGCCTTGGCGTAATTGTCGGCGAATATGAACAGGACGATCACCGCGCCCTTGATCATCAGGCTGAAATAGTAGGAGACGCCGAGCATGTTCAGGGCATTGCTGATCAGGGTGATCAGGATGGCCCCGATGATCGCCCCGAACGGGCGTCCGACGCCGCCATAGATGCTGATGCCGCCGACGACACAGGCGCTGATGGTGTCGAGAACCACGCCATCGCTGCCCATCGCCGCGGAGGCCGAGCCGAGACGGGCGGTCAGCAGCACCGCGGTCAGTCCGGCCATCAGGCCTGCAAATGCATAGCTTGCGCAGATGGTGAGCTGGATCGGCACCCGCGCCACGCGGGCGGCTTCGCGGTTGATCCCGACCGCGTAGAGCCAGCGCCCGTAAACCGTGGCCGACATGATGGCAGTCGCGATCACGCCGCAGACGATGAGCACGGCGACCGAGATCGGGACGCGATAGAGGTTCGCCAAAAGGACGTTGTAGAAAGCGTCGGACGTCACGGCGACGCTGACGGAATTGGTCACCCAGATGGTCACGCCCGTGACCACTGTGAGCATGGCCAGCGTCACCACGAAGGGGATCATGCGCAGATAGGCCACGGCAAAGCCGTTGAGCAGGCCGATCGCGATGCCTGAACCGATCATGACCAGGGTGCCGACGATAGGATTGATCCCGGCGGCCATGCCCATCGCCCCGAGCACAGCGGCGAGCGCCATGTTGGCCGGCATGGAGAGATCGATGCCGCCGCCGATCATCACGAAAGCCATGCCGAGGGCGAGAATGCCCAATGTCGAGGCTTGGACGATAATGTTGATCGCGTTCTGGAGCTTGAAGAAATTCGGCGCAAACAGGGCCAGAATAATGATGATGACGCTCAACAATAGACAAAGAAAGATTGAGCGCATGCTTACAAATGGTTGCTGGGCGGCGATCTGCACTGCGTTGCACTCGCTAGATGGTTCTGAAAAGACGGATTCCCTGGCTCGATGACACCGTCGGTGTCTTTGCCGAAGGTCCGTCTGGCCAATTGGTCCAACCACTGGACATTTGGACTAATAGGCCGCTTTGCAAACGTCGTCAACGCCGATATGTTGACCCGGTCAGCGGCGGCTTCGACGCGCGGTCGGCGGTCCATGCTCAACCTTGAAGGCCCCATGAAACGATTGCCCCAGTCCCGTCTCGCATTTCCCGAGAAGGCCACCGAGGCCCGCCTTCCGCAGCTCGAGCCTGTTCGTCTTTATCGCCAGATCGCCGATCTGATCGTCGACCGGATCGATCAGGGCCTGTTCCCGATCGGGACCCTGTTGCCGGCCGAACGCGAACTCGCACAGCAGCTCGGCGTCAGTCGGACATCGGTGAGAGAGGCGCTGATCGCCCTGGAGGTCAGCGGCAAGGTCTCGATCCGTGTCGGCCACGGCGTGCAGGTCCTGGAAGCGACGCCACAGCCAGACTTCGCGGGAAGCGCCAGCGGCATGGCCGAGTGGGATATCGGCCCGATCCAGCTGATGGAGGCACGCCTCCATATCGAGCTCAAGACGGCGGAGCTCGCCGCAGCAAATCGATCCGACGCGAATCTCAAACGGATGCGCGAGGCGATCGAAGTGCAGGCGGAGGCACCCATGGGCTCGCCGCGTTATAGGGATGGCGACCGCAACTTCCATGTCGAGATCGCGAGGGCCGGCGGCAATGCCGCTTATGCCTTCGTGGTCGCGTCGTTGTGGGACAATCTTTCCCGGCCGCTGTTCAACAAATTTGAAGAACTGCTTGCCGGCCCGGATCGGCCGATCAAGACCATGTCGGAGCATCGCCGGATATTCGAGGCCATCGCCGACCACGACGAGGCGGCCGCTCACAGGGCGATGAAACACCACATCGATGCCGTGCTGTTTGCGTTTTCGCGCGACCTTGGGCGCCTATAGAGATGCATTCTGAATGTAGAATTGTACCAAATCCAGATGCAGCCGGGCTAAGTTTCGTCTGAAGGCTACGTCGCTTGTGCTGTCATCCGGCTCGTTTCCAGGCAGAAGTCGATAAATGCTCGGACCTTTGCCGCAGGGTTTCTGCGTGAGGGGTGGATGGCATAGAGAGGAAACACCTCCCCAGGCCAATCCGGAAATAGTTCTACGAGCTCCCCAGAGTCGAGGAAGCCATGCACGCCGAGGGCCATCACCTGGGCGATCCCGGCTCCAGCCAAGCAGGCCGTCAGCATGGTATTCACATCCGTCAGAAGGATCGGCCCCTTGGATGCGACCGGCACGACCGAGCGTCCGCGGTGGAATTCCCATTCGAAGGGGTGTCCTGTGAGCGGATCGCGGAATTGGATGCAGGCATGCCCGATAAGGTCATCGGGAGATTTCGGTCGCCCATATTGCTCGAGATACGACGGGGCTGCGACCGTGAGGATCCGCGTTTCGAGGAGCAGTCTCGCGACCATGGAAGAGGCCGGCTGTGGTCCAAAGCGGATAGCCAGATCCATCCCGTCCGACACCAAATCGCCGATCGAGTCGCGCGTGTAGATCTCGATCTCGATTTCTGGGAACCTTCGGCAGAATGCGGGCAGATGAGGAGCAAGGACCACGCCCGAAAAGAATGGGTCGACATTGATCCGTAGTCGTCCGTGCACCCTGCTTGCGGATCCAGCCGCCACGCTTGCAGCACCTTCAATGCCTTCGAGATGAGGGATGACGTCCTCGTAGAAGCGCCCGCCCTCTGCCGTTAGCCTAAGTGAGCGCGTGGTACGGTCGAACAGTCGGACTCCGACGCGGTTCTCCAGACGCGCGATGGCGCGGCTAACGCCGGACGGTGACAGGCCCAGAAGATCGGCGGCCTTCGCGAAGCTGCCGGCCTCGACCACGGCGGCAAGGACGCTTACCCCTGCGAGCAACCGACCATCGAACGTCATCAGATCCCTCGTTCCGTATCGGCTCTTCCAAGGGCGACCGCCTCCACCGCTCGGGCATGTGGTGATCGTAGCAACAGTATTGATGCCCTGAAATCATGAGTCTAGTGACGTAAGGGCGCTGCGGTCACGACAGCATCCGGGCGCATATGAGTCCCATCGACATTCCGCGGCGGACGGTTCGAGCCGGCGGCGGACCAAGATGGAGACCGAGCCATGCACCCCCAGCATGCAAGAGCGAGGTATTTGATCGTCGGCGGCGGAAGCGCGGGCTGCGTTTTAGCCAGCCGTTTGTCGGAGCGTCCAGAGAATACAGTGATCCTCGTCGAGGCGGGGCAGGACACGCCTTCCGGGCACATTCCGGCTGATATTCTCGCCACCTATCCCGGCCGGGCCATGGCCAACATGAACTATTTCTGGGGTAGCCTACGTGGTCGACGCGGTGATGGTGACCATGTGCCGAAAGCAGGTCGGGCACCGACTTTCTTCCACCAGGCTCGTGTCATGGGCGGCGGCTCGAGCATCAATGCTCAGATCGCGCTGCGGGGCCTGCGCCGGGACTTCGACGGTTGGCAGTCGGCGGGAGCAGAGGGCTGGGATTGGACGTCGGTTGCCCCGTTTTTCCGCAAGCTTGAGCACGACGTCGATTACGACGGTCCGCTGCACGGGCATGACGGCCCGGTACAGATCCGCCGGGTTCCCCGTGACCATTGGGATCCGTTCACCCAAGCGGTCGGAGAGGTATGGCGCAGCCAAGGACATGCCTACATCGACGACATGAATGGCGACGACGGTGACGGATATTCCGCCGTGCCATTTTCCAATGATGGCGCACATCGTTGGTCAAGTGCCCGCAGTTATTTGACGGATGGCGTCCGGCGCCGATCCAATCTGACGATACTCTCCAACACCGAAGTGACGCGCATTCGCTTTGAAGGTCGGCGAGCCGTCGGCGTCGAGGCGATCCGTGACAGCGCAAGGTTCGTGATCGGAGGCGACAACGTCATCATTGCAGCCGGAGGAGTCCATTCGCCGAAGCTGCTCATGCTTTCAGGCATCGGACCGGCCGACACTCTCTCGGCGCTCGACATCCCGGTCCTGGTCGACCGCCGTGGTGTCGGAGCTAACCTTCAGGACCACCCCAGCATCTATGTCTCGTGTTTCATGCCGCCAGCGCTGCGATCTCGGCTCGACTACATCGGCCCGGCGAGCTACCTCCGCTATTCGTCGGGTCACGCGGATTGCCCTTCCTCCGACATGGTGATGATTTCGGCGGGGCGTTCAGGCTGGCACGCCGTTGGGCGGCAATTGGCCACGATTGTGCCGTTCATTGGTATCCCGTTCTCGCGTGGTGCCGTTTCACTGCTCTCTCCCGATTGGCGGACGGAACCCGATGTTTGCTTCAATTTCCTAGACGATCCACGCGATCGAACCCGATTGGTCGATGCATTTCGGGCGAGCGCCGACGTCTTGCTGCACAGCGCGCTTTCGCGTGTCGTCGACAATCCGTTCCCGTCGGCCTTCACTGAGCGTGTCGCCAAAGTCTCCGTGCCGAGCGCCCGCAACGAGCTCCTGACCGATGTAGCGGCGACGCTGCTCGATACCGGCATCACTGTCCGCACCTTCCTGATGAACCACTTCGTCAACGAAGGGCCCACTCTTGCGGCGCTAATGGCCGATGAGCAGGCGATGGTCGACTATGTCTGCAGCGCCGTCGTGAGCCTCTGGCATCCGAGTTGCACGTGCCGAATGGGAAGCCAGGATGACGCGGGCGCCGTGGTTGACCCTCATGGCAAAGTTATAGGCGTCGAAGGCCTCATGGTCGTCGACGCGTCCATCATGCCGATCATTCCGACCACCAATACCAACCTGCCCACGCTGATGGTCGCTGAGCGCATCGCGGCCGAACTTGTGGGTGCGGCAATTCCGACTCCATCGCAAAGCGCGTCGGCGACGACTCGCTGACTGCTTAGCGCCTGAGGGCTGCCGCGGCGTCCAGTTCCCGACGCACCCCGCCTGCAAGTCCTCTCTCGACTGAAAGGAGAAGAACCATGAATCGCGAATTCAGGCTGTTGATCAATGGCAAGCTCGTGCCCGGTGAAGGTACCGCCCCCGTGATCAATCCCGCGACTGGCGCGCCCTTCGCGGAACGCCCGGTCGCCTCGCTTGACCAGCTCAACGAAGCGGTCGCAGCCGCGAAGGCGGCTCAGCCCGCGTGGGCCGCCACGCCCTTTGCAGAGCGGCAACGCGTCCTCGAACGACTCGCCGACAAAGTTGAGGCCAGCACCGAGGATCTCGCACTCGTCCTGACCCTCGAGCAAGGCAAGCCGCTACGGGACTCTCGCGCTGAGATCGGTCTGTTCGTCGCCACTGTCCGCGAGTTCTGCAAGATGGAACTGAGTGTTGAGGTGATCGAGGACAGCGCCACCAATCGGGTCGAAGCCCACTACAGACCCTTTGGAGTCGTGGCAGCGATCGTACCCTGGAACTTTCCGCTGGGTCTCATTGGCAACAAGCTGCCGCCGGCTCTTCTGATGGGCAACACGATCGTGATCAAGCCGGCGTCCAGCACCCCGCTCTCGACTGTTCTGCTTGGCGAAGTGATTGCCGGTATCGTGCCCGCAGGCGTCATCAACGTGCTCTGTGACAACGGCGGTCTCGGAGGGCCGCTCAGCAAGCACCCCGACGTGGCAAAAATTGCCTTCACTGGATCGACAGAGACCGGCAAGCATGTGGCATTGGCCGCAATCGATGACCTCAAGCGTGTAACGCTCGAGCTTGGCGGCAACGATGCAGCGATCGTGCTCGACGACGTGGACGTGAAAAAGGTCGCTCCGGTCATCTTCGCGACCAGTTTCGCCAATACCGGACAGGTCTGCTACGCGATCAAACGTGTCTACGCACAGGAAGGTGTCTATGACGCCCTCTGTGATGAGCTGGCTTGTCTTGCCGATGCCGCAATCATCGGCAGCGGGCTCGACGAGGCGACCCAGTTCGGTCCGATCCAAAACCGCAAGCAGTATGAGACGGTGCAGCGATATCTGGAGATCGCTCGTCGCGACGGCAAGATCATCGCCGGTGGCCAGGTCCCGGACGGTCCGGGCTACTTTATCCGCCCGACTGTGGTGCGAGACATCGACGACAATTCGCTCCTCGTGGTCGAGGAGCAGTTCGGCCCGGTGCTGCCGATCGTCAAAGTTCAGGACGAGGAGGACGCCCTCGCGCGTGCCAACGCCTCAACCTACGCGCTGGGCGGCTCGGTCTGGAGTTCGAACCCCGAACGCGCGGCGCGTGTGGCGGCCCGGCTCCAGGCAGGGAACATCTGGATCAACCAGCATCTCCGTCTCGCGCCACATATCCCGCTCTCGCCCGCCAAGCAGTCGGGCATTGGGATTGAGCTGACCGTCGATGGACTGAAGGATTTCGCCCAGATGGTCGTCATCGACACTGCCAAATAGGGCCCGAGTTGGCGAGTGCTCCTTCGAGCGCTCGCCACTTCTCCGGTGAGGGATGGCATTCGCCATGATCTTCGCCGCTGCCGATTATCCAGGAGTACGAAGATGCCGTCTGCGTCGCATCATAGCTCAACCGCCGGCAATGCCGAGGCGCCTTCGCTCCGGCTGCCGATCCTGGCGGTGATGGCGACGGCTTCGGCCGCAGGTATCGCCAATCTCTACTACAACCAGCCGCTCCTGGAGCAAATGGCTCGGACTATGCAGGCCAGCGAGGACGTCATCGGATTCGTCCCGACGCTGACCCAGGTCGGCTACGCGACCGGAATGTTGCTGCTCGTGCCACTCGGGGACATGCTTTCGCGCCGTCGCCTGGCGCTGTTCTTCACACTGTTGACTGGCGCAATGACTCTGGGCACCGCCCTTAGCCCGACGATGCCGGTCCTCCTGGCCTTCAGCTTCCTTCTCGGCTTGTCGAATATGGCCCCCCAGCTGCTCATCCCGTTTGCCGCTAGCCTATCAGCGCCGAAGGATCGCGGACGTGTCGTTGGCGTCATGCTAAGCGGCATTTTTGCCGGCGTTCTGTTATCTCGCACCGTCGCCGGCTTTGTCGGCGACGCCTTCGGCTGGCGGGCGATGTTCTGGCTGGCGACCGCTCTGCTGCTTGGACTGACCCTCGCGATGGCCCGGGTCCTTCCGGCCACGACGCCGAGCTATCATGGCCGATACCGCGACTTGTTGCGATCCGTGCTCACCCTTCTTCACGAACAACCCGTGCTGCGCGAGGCCTGTCTATTCGGCTTCACATTGTTTGCTGCGTTCATGATTTTCTGGTCGAGCCTGATTCACCTCATGGTGGCGCCCCCGTTCAATCTCGGCGCGACCTCTGTTGGACTCTACGGCATTCTCGGAGCAGGAGCCGCCTTGGCGAGCCCGGCGGTTGGCAAGCTCGCCGACCGCGGCCTTGCTCGGCGGGCAGCCGGCACGATGATCGTGCTAACCATCGCGTCATTCGGAATATTGTGGCTCGGAAGGACGAGCCTGTTCTGGATCGGCGTCGGTGTGCTTGCCATGGATCTCGGGACCCAGCTCGCGCATGTCAGCAACCAGAGCCGAATTCTCAACCTCGCCCAGGGCGCCCAGAGCCGCATCCAAACCGCCTACATGACTGCCTATTTTGCCGGTGGCGGTGCCGGGGCGGCGATCGGAGCCGTGGCGTGGAGCGAATGGGGTTGGGCGGGCGTGTGCGGCTCCGCAGTAGCGGTCCTGCTGATCCCTTTCAGCGTATGGCTCAGGCCGCTCCGCGCTAGCCGGGCATCTCCAACGATTTGAAGATTCCGAAGGGTGCAGTGACGTCACGCAGGTTGCCGCCGGTTCCGCCAATCCGATCCGTGGACATTGATGCACTCAAGTCACGGATGAAGTGACAGAAGCGCGATGTAATCACCACTATCTCGGTGCCACATTGTTGTTGTCGGACGCACAGCGATGCTCTCGCAGGAATGGCCGACCCACCGGCACGCCGGCTTTCACGAAACATCTGATCATGGAGAACGATGATGGCTCACAAGCCGATTATCCTCATTGTCGGGGCCTCGCGCGGACTCGGTCTGGCGCTCGTTGAACAATTCTGCGGGCGGGACTGGCACGTCATTGCCACCGTCCGCGATAAATCTCCGGCGCTTGATCTTTTGAAAGGGCGTTATCCGGCGAGCCTCGAAGTCGAGAATACCGATATTGCCGACGAGGCAAGCGTTCGAGGGCTGCGGCAGCGGCTCGACGATCGTTTGCTCGACATGCTGTTCGTCAATGCCGGCATCGCCAAGTCCATTACCGCGACGCCGGGCACGGCGCCTGTCCAGGACTTCCTCGACATGATGCTGGTCAATGCCTTCAGCCCGGTGCGCCTGATTGAGATCTTCGAGGATATCGTTGCACCAGATGGGACGATCGCGGCCATGTCTTCCGAACTCGGCAGCATCGCCACCAACGACGGCATGTGGGATCTATACGCGTCGAGCAAGGCCGCCCTCAATATGCTGATGAAATGCTATAGCTCGCGTCGGCCCGATGACCGTCGCGCCAAGATTGTCGTCGCGCCAGGCTGGATTCAGACTGAGATGGGCGGCTCTGGCGCCACCCATACCGTTGAGGAGTGCATCCCGCTGGTCGCCGATATGCTCGAAACGAACCATGGCAAGCCGGGGCTCCGCTATGTCGACCGCTTCGACGACACACTGCCCTGGTAGGGCGCCTCCCCAAGATGGGCGGCCAGCTCGCCGCTGACTTCAACCGACTGTGCCGACGATCAATCTGTCAGCCAGCCTCGGCAGCGGGAGACGGTGGTTTCATGATCTGACGCAGCGCGGATACTTTGGCTTTGGCGCGCGCACGAGAACCTGCTTCGCGTGTCCTGTATGCAAAGAGGCGCACAGTCGAGCACGACCACCTTTTTTATGATCGGTGCCTGGCTTCGTTGGGATGTTCCCGCGATCATCGGGTGCCGGTCGAGGGGCTACGAGGGATTGCGTGCGGCCACGTCCGCTTTGGAGAGCAATGCTCAATGGCCGCTGTTGGCGCTTTGCGGCCGGGAGCGTCATTGAGGGGAAAACCTGAAGTGCCCAGTCCGTCGTCTCAGCCGCCCACGGTGGTCTTTCGGACGACCAGCTCGCCCGGCAGCAGATGGACGCCGGTCTCGGCGGGTTCCGCCTTGCCGGTCACCAGCTGGACAGTCCGCTCGACCATCGCGTCGAG
>NZ_JBYRFX010000895.1:0-8512 GCF_057815775.1 Inquilinus sp. | reverse complement strand
GTGTGGGCGCGGGCCATGCGCAGGGCGAGGTCGTTCGCCTCCGACCCCGAATTGACGAAGACGCAGACCGACAGCTGTTCCGGCAGCGTCGCGGTCAGGCGGCGGGCGAAGTCGACGATGTTGTCGTGGAGATAGCGGGTGTTGGTGTTCAGCACCGCCATCTGCGCCTGGCCGGCTGCCACCACCCGCGGGTGGCAATGGCCGACATGGGCGACGTTGTTGACCATGTCGAGATAGGCCGTGCCGGTGTCGTCGATCAGGTACTGGCCTTCGCCGCGCACGATCTTCAGCGGCTCGGCATAGGACACCGACAGCGAGCGGCCGAGATGCAGCCGGCGCTGTTCCAGCAGCTCGTCATGCCCGCGCTCCAGCCGCACCGAAACCTCGGCCGGGATGCCGAGGATCGCGTTCGGGTCGGGGCTCACGCTTTCCCACACATCCATGTCGCTGCGCCGGCCGACGCCTTCGATGTCGGCGCCGCGGCCCATCAGGTCGAGCAGCAGCTGGAAGTGCAGATGCGGCACCCAGTCGCCATTGGTCGGCGGCGCGCCGTTCCAGCCGATCACGTCCCCCGTCGCGACCCGGTCGCCCGACTTGAGATGGGTCAGCGTCCGGTCCGAGAGGTGGCCGTACAGGGTGTAGAACCGGTCGCCGTCATCGGTTTCGTGCTCCAGGATCACCATCGGCCCGTAATCGCCGGGCTGCGCGTTGTTGGTGACCAGATGCACCCGCCCGGGCAGCGGCGCGAAGAACGGTTCGTCCGCCGCCAGGAACACGTCGATGCCGAGATGGATCGTCCGCCGTTCGCCGCTGTCGGTCTTGAAGGCGTCGGTCTGGTAGACGCCGCGCGGCTCGGCATAGCGGCCGATGCCGACCTTGGCCTCGGCCTCGGCGATGCGGGCCAGCACCGCGTCGGTCTGCGCCTGCGTGTCCGGCAGGCCCTGGATCGCCTCCAGGTCCGGGCTGTCATGGCTCCAGTCGAACACGATGACGGCGTCCGGGTCGGTCAGGTCGTGGCGGCAGACCGGGCCGATCTTGTCCGCATTGGCGGCCAGCCAGGCCAGCACCGGACGGCTGCGCGGATGCGCCGGCAGCCCGGCGGCGGCGCGCAGCTTGTAGCCGGCGAAGGCGTCGTTGCCACCGGAGGCGTTGTTGAGTCTGTCGAGCTGGTCGATCAAGGCCCAGGCATCCTTCTGGCTGATCAGGAGATAGTCGTTGCCGGGGTCGCGGGCGTGCTGCCAGGACGACATGCACACGCTCTGCGCCAGCCGGGCGCGGATGAGGTCGGGCAGCACCGACAGTTCGGCCGCCGTCAGCGGGTTGGCGGCGTGGTAGCCGGCGACCAGCGGCAGCACCGCATCGACCGGCTGGTCCTGGCCCATCATGGCATAGGCGCAGGCGACCGCGAGTTCGGCCACCAGCGGGTTGGCGACGGCATCGCCGAAATCAATCAGCCCGGCGCACAGCCCGTCCGGCCCGACCACCACGTTCCAGTCATTGGCGTCGTGATGCACCACCTGCCGGCGCAATCCGGGCAGCAGCGGCGCCACCCGCTGGTCATAGGCGTCGAGGATCCGTTCCGCCTTCGCCCGCCGTGCCGGGTCGGCGATATGCGGCAGCAATTCGCGGGCCTGCGGCGCGGCCGTGATCGCCCAGCGCAGCGGCCGGTCCTGGGCCGGATGGCTGAAATCGGCCAGGGCCCGGTCGAGCCGGCCGAGATAGAGGCCGAGCGAGCGCAGCAGATCGGCGCCGTAGGGCCGGGTTTCACCCATCAGCCGCCCGGGCAGCCAGGTCAGCGCCCGGGCCAGCCGGGTCGACCCGTCGGCCATCGCCACCGGCACCGTCAGGCGGTCGTCCAGGGCCGGCACCGGGCGCGGCGCGGGCAGCACAGGATCGCGGTCGCGCAGATGCAGCAGGGCGCCGTCCTGGAAGTCCAGCACCGCGGCATCGGCACCGGCGTGATACAGCTTCAGCACATGCTGGCCGCCATCCGCCGCGGTCATCAGGAAGTTCTGGTCCAGCTCACCCGCCAGCGCCCGGGCCCGGGCGTCGATGCCCCAGACCGTGCGGAACAGAGTTTCGGCCTCCGCCGGGCCGAAGGGGCGCCGGAGGTCGAGGGCGGGGTCGGGCATCGAGACAGGTCTCCGAAGTCAGGGCGGCGGCGCGATCGGACCGCATCCGGCGAGAAAAGCATTGCGATCGGGGCGCGGCAATAGGTCTTCGGGCCTGCCCATAACCCAGATTTCTATCATCCACTAAAAATTTCTCTATGCGATAAATCCTGACCGGCCTTAGCGTTGGCGAAAGCCAAACAGGGAGGACAGGATGCGTCTCTACATCTCGGCCGACATCGAAGGCATCGTCGGCGTGGTCACCCGTGACCACCTCGCCCCCGAGGGCTTCGAATATGAGCGGGCGCGCGACTGGATGACCGACACCGTGGTCGCCGCCTGCGAGGCCGCGCATGAGGCCGGCGCGACCGAGATCGTCATCAGCGATTCCCATGGCAATGGCCAGAGCCTGAAGATCGAGAAGCTGCCGGACTACACCCAGCTGGTGCGCAGCTGGCCACGGCCGCTGTGCATGATGCAGGGGGTGGAGGTCGGCGAGTTCGCCGGCGCCCTGCTGATCGGCTATCACGCCGGCGCCAGCAACCGGTCCGGCGTGCTGTCTCACACGCTGAGCGGCAGCGCCTTCCAGGAGGTGCGGGTGAATGGCCAGGTGCTGAACGAGGCCGGGCTGAACGCCGCCATCGCCGGCCACTACGACGTCCCGGTGATCTACGCCTCGGGCGACGACGTGGCGGTGGCGGAGATCCGCGACATCGTCGGCGACATCGAGACCACGACGGTGAAGTGGGCGCACAGCACCCGCTCCGCGCGCAGCCTGACCCCGGCCGTGGCCCATGAAGCGGTGCGCCAGGGCGTGACGCGGGCGATCGGCCGGATCGGCGAGGCCAGGCCGTTCCGCCTGCAGGCCCCCTTCGCACTGGAGGTGCGGTTCCGCCACCGGCTGCCGGTCGAATACCTAGCCTATCTGCGCTGCATCACCCAGGTCGACACCTACACCATCCGCTACGAGGCGGCGGATACCGTCGACCTGTCGAAGTTCCTGATGTTCCTGTTCGGCTACAACGTCACCCTGACGATGTAGACTGTCGGTCCGGCACCGCGAGGTGCCGGATTGGGAGGGCCGAGAATATGACAATCGTCGAAGACGAAGAATTCTGGAAACCGCGCCGCTGCCTGCGCGAACCAATTCCGGACATCTTCCATGCGGCTTTTCTGCTAAATCGCGCGGTGGGCGCTCACCTTGCGGGCGATCACTCATCGGCAGCGGAACTCATCCGTTCGGCGAACATGCCTGCGGTCAGGGCTTGGACTGAATCCCTTTGGGGAAGTGCAACGGCAAACCCCGATCAGCCGAAATATCTGCGACCTCGGGCAATCCCCAATGCTCCACCAACACTGCCAAAAGAAGACCGAATAGCGGTGAGAATGCCTGCTCTGGAGGAGCGGCGTCGCATCATAAATCACTATGGACGAAACTGCGTATTTTGCGGTATCCCGCTGATCTCAAAAGAAATCCAGACCGCAATCAAAATTGTCTATCCCGAGGTGCTCCCATGGGGCGGGACAAATTCGGACCAGCATGCGGCGTTTCAATGCTTGTGGATGCAGTTTGATCACGTCCTGCCGCACAGTCGTGGAGGTGACAACTCGATCGAGAATGTCGTCGTGACCTGTGCCCCCTGCAATTATGGGCGAGGCGACCGTACGTTGAGCGAAGTCGGGCTTATCGATCCCCGCACGCTACCGATACACAAAACATCGTGGGATGGGCTTGAGCGGTTTTCTCATGCCCCTCGAACACCGTAGCCAGATCGCGCAAGAAGACCGCGAGTGATTGCGTCACACCAATAATGCCTGCTAAGAGGCGGCTTATACCGCCGGCAGATGGAAGTTCCCAGCATTCCTGTTGGGCATAATACCGGCGGCATGAATTCTTAACCCGTCATCGCGAGGAGGCGAAGCCGCCCCTTTTACGTCAAGAATGGGCGATCCAGCGGCTCGATCTCTGGATTGCCACGCCCTTCGGGCTCGCAATGACGAGTCGATAAATTCGGCCGCTGGTATAAGACCATCGCAACGATGCAGTGGTCAGTCCGGCCGGCGCAGGGCGAGGACGCTCCAGTGCACGGCGCGGCCGAACATGTCGTCCCGGCGGCCCTCATGGGCCGGGACGAGGCCATGCCCGGCGCCGAGGCCGATCACCTCGGCCGCCGGCACGTCGAACATGCGGCGGCCGGGCGGTACCGGGCCATGGCGCAGGGTCAGCACGAACAGGCCGCCGGGCGCCATCAGCCCGGCGACCGCCGCCACCGCCGATCGCCGCTCCCGGTCATCGAGATGCATCAGCACCGCGACCAGCATGACCAGGTCGAAGCGGTCGCCGCGCGCCTGCAGCCGGGCGAGGTCTGGCAGGCTGTCGTCGACCCATTCGATCCCGGCATCGGCGTGCAGCCGCTGGCCGTGGGCGCGCAGCTCCCGCGTCGGCTCGACCGCCACCACCCGGTGGCCGAGCCGGGCCAGCGCCGCCGCGTCGCGCCCGGTGCCGGCGCCGATATCGCAGACCCGCGCCGGCGGCGCCGGCAGCAGGGGCAGCACCGCGCCATGCAGGGCGGCGAAGTCCACCCTTTCATACTGCTCGGCAAGGCGGTCCGCCTCGGCCCCATAGCCATCGGTGCCGGGAATCGGCGGCTGGGTCATGACGGGGCCTTCAGATCGTGAACAGCGAGCGCAGGGTGCCTTCCAGGTCGGGTTCGGGACTGGAGCAGACGGCCATCACGCTGGCATCGCCCTCGCCCACCGCGACATAGGCGTGGCCCATGGTGCTGTCGATATAGATGCTGCCGCCCTTGTCGAGGCGGACCGGGGCGTAGTGCTCGGTGTGCACCTCGATCGCGCCTTCCAGGACATAGATGAACTCCTCGCCCGAATGGCGCACCAGCGGGCCGAATTCCGCCAGGGTTCGTGTCTTGACCCGGGCGATCACCGGCACCATCCGCTTCCGCTGGATCTCGGTGCAGAGGTAGAGATAGTCGTAGCTGGGCGTGACCTGCGGCAGCCCTTCGCCCGGCTGGCTGACCGACCGCCGGGCCATCGCCGCCTCCGCCCCGGTCGGCGTCGCCAGCAGTTCGGCCAGGTTGATGCCGAGGCCCTCGCTGATCTGCAGCAGCTTATCGTAGGTCAGCGACATCTGGTCGTTCTCGACCTTCGACAGGGTCGAGACCGCGACCCCGGTCTTGGTGCTGACATCCTGCAGCGTCCAGCCATGCCGGCGCCGCAGCGCCTTCAGGCATTCCCCAAGCTTGGGCTGATCGGACATGCGGACGGGCCGGGAGTGATGACAGGGATTATCACCCTATGTCGGCAGTGGATCTTATCGCAAGAACCATGATTTTTCCGATCCGATAATCTATTTGACATATAAGCTATCAAGCCATCAGGCTGTGGAAAACGGGAGGCTGCGGAATGGACGTCGTCGACGTCGCCGTGATCGGGGGAGGCATCGCCGGGGCATCGCTTGCGCGGGCGGCCGCGGATGGCCGCCGGGTGCTGCTGCTGGAGCGCGAAAGCCAGCCCGGTTATCACTCGAGCGGCCGGTCCGCCGCCCTGTTCTCCGAAACCTACGGCAATGCGGTGGTGCGGGCGCTGTCGACCGGCAGCCGCGATTTCTTCCGCGCGCCGCCGCCGGATTTCGCCGATTTCACCCTGACCCGGCCGCGCGGATCGCTGCATGTCGGTCAGCCGGGGCAGGAGGCGGCGCTGGACCGCCGGGCCGGGACCATGGCGGCGCTGGTGCCAAGCGTGCACCGGCTGGACGCCGCCGCCGTCGCCGCCCGGGTGCCGGTGCTGCCGGCGCACCGCATCGCCGGCGCGGTGTTCGAGCCGGAGGCACTGGACCTCGACACCAACGGTATGCTGCAGGGGTCGCTGCGCGGCCTGCGCCGCCAGGGCGGCCACATGCGCACGGGGGCCGAAGTCACGGCGCTGTCGCCGCTGCCGGGCGGTGGCTGGCGGATCGAGACCACGGCCGGCCCCGTGGTGGCCGACATCGTGGTGAACGCCGCCGGGTCCTGGGCCGATGCGATCGCGGCACTGGCCGGCATCGCCCCGGTCGGGCTGGTGCCGAAGCGGCGCACCGCCTTCCTGTTCGACGCGCCGGGCCACGACATCGACGGCTGGCCGGCGGTGGTCGATCTGGACGAGCGCTTCTACTTCAAGCCCGATGCCGGCAAGCTGCTGGGCTCCCCCGCCGACGAGACGCCGAGCCCGCCCTGCGATGCGCAGCCGGAGGAGATCGACCTCGCCATCGCCGTCGACCGGATCGAAGGTGCGACCACCTTGTCGATCCGGCGCCTGTCGCATCGCTGGGCCGGGCTGCGCAGCTTCGTCGCCGACCGCACGCCGGTGCTGGGCTTCGACCCCGAAGCGCCCGGTTTCTTCTGGTGCGCCGGCCAGGGCGGCTACGGCTTCCAGACCGCGCCGGCCATGGCCCGGCTGGGCGCCGCCCTGCTGCGCGGCGACCTGGTGCCCGACGATCTCGCCCGGCTGGGCGTCACCGCCGCTTCCCTGTCGCCCGCGCGGTTCGGCGCCGGCGCCGACGACACAGTCTCGCTGGAGGCGCACCCATGAAGATCTTCATCGCCGCCCTGGTCACCGAGACCAACACCTATTCGCCGCTGCCGACCGGCGCCGCCAGCTTCTACGCGCCCGAGACCTATCGCCGGCGCGACGCCAGCCGCGACGACAGCGCGGCCGAGACGATCTGCCAGAAGACCTGGCGCGAGCTGGCGGAGCAGGACGGGCATGAGGTGGTCGAGAGCGTCACCGCCATCGCCCAGCCGGCGGGCCGCACCATCCGGTCGCTGTACGAGGCGCTGCGCGACGACATCCTGGACGATCTGCGCCGGGCCGGGCCGGTCGACATCGTGCTGCTGCTGATGCATGGCGCGATGGTGGCCGACGGCTATGACGATTGCGAGGGCGACACCGCCGAACGGGTCCGCGCCATCGTCGGGCCCGGCGTGCCGGTCGGCATGGAGCTGGACCTGCATTGCCACCTGACCGACCGGATGGTCGAGGCCTGCACCGCGATCATCGGCTTCAAGGAATACCCGCATGTCGACCTCGCCCCCCGTGCGGTCGAGCTGTACGAACTGTGCATCCGGGCCCAGCGCGGCGAGATCCGGCCGGTGATGGCGCTGCATGACTGCCGCATGGTCGGCATGTGGCGGACCCCGGTCGAGCCGATGCGCGGCTTCGTCGACCGGATGCAGGCGCTGGAAGGCCGCGACGGCATCCTGTCCGTCACCTTCGGCCATGGCTTCCCCTGGGGCGATGTCGAAGAGGTCGGCGCCCGCATGCTGGTGGTCGCCGATGGCGATGGCGACCGGGCCCGACAGGTGGCGGAGGATCTGAGCCGAGAGATCTGGGATCTGCGCCACGCCACGGCGACGCCGCACGACACAGTGGACGCGGCGCTGGACCATGCGCTGGCGGCGCCGCGCGGCCCGGTGGTGCTGGCGGATGTCGCCGACAATGCCGGCGGCGGCGCGCCGGGCGACAGCACCTTCATCCTGCGCCGCATCATCGACCGCGGCATCGGCAGCGTGGTCAGCGGCTGCTACTGGGACCCGCAGGCCGTGGCGCTATGCGAGGAGGCCGGCGAGGGCGCCAGCTTCGACCTGCGCATCGGCGGCAAATGCGGCCCGGCCTCGGGCGACCCGGTCGACCTGCGCATCACCGTCAAGCGCGTGCTGCCGGAGGTGTTCCAGACCGGGCTGGGCGAGGACAAGGCGCCGCTGGGCCGCGGCGTCTGGGTCCAGGCGGCGAACGAGGTCGACCTGGTGCTGGTGACGCTGCGCAGCCAGACCTTCGCGCCCAACGCCTACACCGCCTTCGGCATCGACCCGTCGCGGAAGGCCATCGTGGTGGTGAAGTCGACCCAGCATTTCTACGCCGGCTTCGCCCCGATCGCGGCCGAGATCCGCTATGTCACCACGCCGGGCGCCATCCCGCCCAGCTTCGGCGACATCGCTTTCACCAAGCGCCGCGTGCCGTTCTGGCCGCGCGTCGAGAACCCCTTCGCCTGATCCCCGCTTCCGGGAGGACGCCATGACCCATGACCGCCCCCTGCCGCCCGACTTCAATGCGCAGGTCGACGCGCTGTTCGCGCGCTGGGCCGGGCCGGATTCGCCCGGCGCCTCGGTCCGGGTCACCCGGCATGGCCGCGAGATCCACCGCGGCTGCTACGGCATGGCCGACCTGGCCCATGGCGTGCCGATCGACGAGCGCACGGTCATCCGCATCGGGTCGCAGACCAAGCAGTTCACCGTGCTGCTGGCGCTGATGCTGGAGGCCGAGGGCAAGCTGTCGATGCAGGACGATGTCCGCCGCCACCTGCCGTGGCTGCCGGATTTCCCAGAGACCGTGACGCTGCACCACCT
>NZ_JBYRFX010000894.1:0-4369 GCF_057815775.1 Inquilinus sp. | reverse complement strand
GGCCAATGCGCCGGCACCTCGGCCGCGGCGGTGAAGGCCACCGGCGCGTCATGCGGCGGCCAGGGGTCGCCGAGCGACAGCGGCCGGCCGTCGCAGCGCCATCCTTCGATCGGCTCCGTCTCGCGCTCGCGCCAGCACAGGATCTCGGCGATGCGGGCGTCCAGGCGATGCAGGCGCTGGGCGACGGACAGGCTCATTCCGGTCTCCGATGGCGGCGGGGACGGGCTGCGGCGCCCCGCGGGAACGGGAATCGTGATTCGGCGTCGAGTCCTTGGTAGCGCATTTCGCGATCCGGGGCACAGGGCCGGCGCCGCGGCCCGAAATCCAAGCTGTCCCGAACACTGCGGGCCGGATGAAGCATTCGCACAGTAGCTTCGATTTTACCGGCTTTTACAGATTTTAATTCCGGCATTCGGGATTGTATTGCAATGCAAAAAAGGTTTCCTCTTTCGCGAAAACTGGTGATACGGTGCCGGAATGTGATTTCCGGATCATGCACAAGCGCATCGTCATGGAAGCGTCACGCCACCGGATCGGGCATCCGATCCGGCTGGCAGGGAGCGAAGCGTCCTCAGCAGGTTTCGTTCGGATGCCTGGCCACCGGCCCTGCCGGGACCAGGCGTCGCAGACTTTGAGATCGGGAGCAGGACTTATGGCCCAGGACCAAATCCTGTTCGATGTGACGCGATTGGTGCGCCGGGCCGGCAGCGCCACGCCGACCGGCGTCGACCGGGTCGAGCTGACCTATGGCCGCCACCTGCTGGACAACTATCCCGGCCAGGTCCAGTACATCGCCCGCTGGCGGTCGCGCTACTGGCAGCTGTCGACCCCGGCCTTCGCCCAATTCGTCGCCAGCCGGCTGGAGCGGTGGAGCTTCGGCGCCACCCGCGTCCGCAGCAGCGAGATCGAGCGGATCGCCCGCTTCATCGGCTTGTCGGCCGATGAGTTCCACGGCCGCGGCAGCCGGGCTGCCGCGCTGATTCCGCCGCCACGAGCGACCACGCCGCTGCTGCAGATGGGCATGGAGGCGCTGCTGGGTGCGCGCGGCCTGCTGTCGCGCATGATCAGCATCAGCGCCCGCAAGCAGCAGTCGATCTACGTCAATGTCTCGCATGAGGGGCTGCACCAGCCGACGACGCTGCAGCGCCTGGTCGCCCGCCGCAAGCTGGCACCGATCTATCTGGTCCACGACCTGATTCCGATCGACCATCCGGAATATGTCCGCCCCGGCCATGCCGAGCGCCACGCTGCCCGGATCGAGGCGATCTCGACCACCGCGGCGGCGACCATCGTCAATTCGATGCAGACCAAGCGCGACCTGCTGAAGCATGTGCAGCGCTATCACGGCAACATGGAAGACGTGTTCGTGGCGCCGCTGGGGGTCGACCGCCGCTTCATCCCGCAGCAGGCGAACGACCTGGAGAGCGAGCCGTATTTCCTGATCATCGGCACGATCGAACCGCGCAAGAACCACCTGTTCATGCTGCAGGTCTGGCGCGCCCTGGTGCAGAAGCTGGGGGCGGCCGCGCCGAAGCTGGTGATCGTCGGCCGCCGCGGCTGGGAAAACGAGAACGTGATCGACATGATCGAGCGCTGCGACCAGATCGGCGATCATGTCATCGAATGCGGCCGGGTGCCGGACGCGGTGCTGCACCGGCTGCTGCTGGGCGCCCGCGCCGTGCTGTTCCCGTCCTTCGCCGAGGGCTATGGCCTGCCCCTGGTCGAGGGACTGTCCTCCTCGGTGCCGGTGATCTGCTCCGACCTGCCGGTGTTCCACGAGCTGGGCCACGGCGTGCCGGATTATCTCGACCCGCTGGACGGCCCCGGCTGGATGGAGACGATCATCGACTACGCCAAGCCGAATTCGCCCAAGCGCCAGGCCCAGATGGTCCGGCTGGCCCGGTTCAAGGCGCCGACCTGGGACCGCCATTTCAGCATCTTCGACGAGGTCGTCGATGATGTGCGCCGGAAATACAGCATTTGTTGAGAGGTCGCTGAGGCGCCTCAGCCTGCTGCCCGAACAGCGGTCTCCGGCCCGGCCTCGTTGGACGGCAGCGCATGCGCCAGCGCGGCCAGCAGGTCGGCCTGGGTGACGAGGCCCTGGATCTGCCTGTCGCCATCGATGATGACCACGGCGTGCGTGCGGCCATCGGTCAGCAAGGGCAGCAGCGCCATCGCCGGATCGTTGGCGGCGGCGGTTGCTGCGGGGGAATGCACCCCGTCGACGCAGTCGGACGCCCGGGCCAGTTCGCGCAACCCCACCGTGCCGACCAGCCGCCCGCCCGCATCCACCACCGGCAGCGTGCGGATGTTGTGGTCGAGCAGCAGCGACCGCGCTCCTTCGGCGGTCGCGTCCCGGCCGACCTTGATGACGTCGCGCGACATGATGTCGGCACAGCGCAGCGCGCCATGCGACCGGATCACCGCCTGCAGTTCGACCTGCCGCAGCAGGCGGTCGAGATCGCCCCGGTCGATGTCGAAGGTTTCGTCGAGTGCGGCCAGCGCCGCGTCGACATCGTCGCCGCGAAAGCCGACCCGCAGCTGCGACGGCGGGTCCAGCGTCCCGTGGGTGTTGGCCGGGGCAGCCGCCGGCCCGTGCGGATAGGCGCGGCGGGACAGCTTGTGAAAGCAGAAGCCGAGCGTCACCAGCAGGACGGAGTTCAGCGCGACCGGCACGAACGGGAACAGGAAGCCGGAGGCGGCGATGGCCGGGCCGCCCAGCACGGCGGTCAGGGCCGCGGCCCCGCCGGGCGGGTGTAGGCAGCGGGTGAACGACATCGCGGCGATGGCGAGGGAGGCGGCGATGCCGATCGCCAGGGTCGGGTCGTGCACCACCCGGCCGACCGCGACGCCGACCAGGGCCGAGATCGTGTTGCCACCGATGATCGACCAGGGCTGGGCCAGGGGACTGGCCGGCACCGCGAACAGCAGCACGGCCGAGGCGCCCATCGGCGCGACGATCAGCGGCAGATGCGGGTCATGGCCGAACAGGACGCCGCAGATCAGGCCGGTCAGGCCGATGCCGATCAGGGCGCCGAGGCAGGCGACCAGCCGCTCGCGCAGCGTGGCGCCGGCCAGGATGGGCACGAACAGCCGGATGCCGCGGATCCGCTTCGACCATCCGCCTGTCTTCAGGGGGCCGCCTGGCTTGAGAGGGTTCGACATGGGAAAGGCTGAGACCTGGACACGAAAGATCGAAGCGGTGCGCCGGACGCGCCCGCGGCGGATGGAGAAGCGCCGGGCGGCTAGGGCGACAGATCCGGCGCGGCCGGCTGGGATTGCCGCAGGATGCCGAGGAAGGCGTCGAACGGCTCCGACCGGTGGTCCTTGCGGCGGATCAGCAGGGTGTCGACCGCGGCCAGCCGGTGGGTCTGGCTGCCCGCGGGCCAATGCAGCAGGTCGAGCACGGAGCGCGGAATGATCCCGGCCGCATGGCCGGCGGCGACGCTGGCGAGAATGGCGTGGTACGAGCCGAGCTCGATCGTCTGCAGCCGGCGCGGGCCCCGCCCCCAATGTTCGGCGATGCGCCGGTAGGTGCATCCGGGCTCGAGTGCCGCAATCGCATCGACCCGAAGGTCGGCGGCATCCCGGATCGGCGGATGCGCCGCCGGCAGGACGACCAGCAGATCCTCGACGAAGACCCGGTCGGCATGCAGCGGCGACGGCCTGCCTGAGAAATGGCCGGCCTCGTCCAGCTCGCCGGGCAGCCGGGCGATCAGGGCACAATCCAGCTCGGCCGCGATCACCTGGTCGGTCAGCTCCTGCGTCGCCCCGACCGACAGCTGCAGCGCCACCGCCGGCCATTCCGCGTGGAAGCGGGCGAGCGGGGTGGGCAGCCGGCTGGCCGCGGTGCTTTCCATCGTGCCGACCCGGAACGGCCCGGCCGGGCCCGGCGGCAGCACCGCCGCCTTCGCCTCGGACGCCAGCGCCAGCAGCCGATCGGCATAGGCCAGGAATGTCTCGCCCTCGCGCGTCAGCACCATGCGCTTGCCGTCGCGGGCAAACAGCGGCACGCCGAGCTGCTGTTCGAGCAGCTGCAGCCGCGTCGACACGTTGGAGGGCACCCGGCCCAGCCGCCGGGCAGCATGGGTCACGCTCTTTTCCACAGCCACGGCCCGGAAGATATCCAGCGAACTGAGATCCATCTACATTCTGTTTTAGAGAACGATATTTCCATTATCATTCAGAAATCGGGAAACTGAGTCAATGAAAACTTTGCCTCACGGACTCGGCACCCTGCCTGGCCAACCGACCAAGGCAACAGACGTCTTGCAGGGGAAATTTTCGGAGGACCACAATTTTCCAGGATCGGATCCGGCAATGACAATGAAATTTGAGATTAAAGCACCGATCCACAGCGAAACGGCTT
>NZ_JBYRFX010000893.1:0-1992 GCF_057815775.1 Inquilinus sp. | reverse complement strand
TTCGGGGCCTTCGCCGGTGGTGCCGAAGACGGTGACGGTGCGGCAGCCATGCGCCAGGCACCAGCGGGCATGGGCGACCAGCCGCAGGAAATCGACCACGCCGTCGGGCCGGAACGGGACGGTCAGGGCCGCGGACAGGCCGAAGCGCTCTCGGGGTTGGGGCACGTTCCGATCCCTGTTTCCGACCACCGCGGCGTGGCGTGTGATCAAATCGTTTGAACTGACATGTTAGTTGGTAATGCGTTTTCGCAAGCGCGTCAATATGTCGAACAAAATCGTGCAGAATGCCGGCACCGGCGCGCCGACTAAACTGTCAGTGGAGCGGGCTCCGGCCGGCCAATCGACGATATGGTCTTCGAACTCATCCTCGGGCACCTCGTCCTCGGACACCACCTTGTCGCGCACGCTGATGCCGGCGACATGCACGGTTTCCGGGTCGCCCGAGACCAGCGGGTGCCACCAGTAGAGGTCGTGTCCCTCCGACAGCAGGCGGTAGGCGCAGGTCCACGGCATCCAGCCGAGCTCGTCGACATTATCAGGTGTCAGCGCCACGCAATCGGGCACGTAGCGTTTGCGGGTGGGGTAGTGCATGCAGCGGCAGCTGTGGGTGTCCAGCAGCTTGCAGGCGATGTCGGTGTAGTCGACATTCGGCGTGTCGGCCGGCTCGTCGGCGTCGCGCAGCTTGTGCAGGCAGCAGCGGCCGCAGCCGTCGCACAGCGATTCCCATTCCGGCCGGGTCATCTCGTCCAGGCGCTTGCGCTGCCAGAAAGGCTTGCCGCTCATGCGGCGGCCAGGGCCGGATCGGTCACTCGGGGATCTCCAGGTCGCGAAGCAGGGGCGCCGCGGCGCCGACGCCCCTATCATCACCGCCGCGGCCGCGCGATCAAGCGGTCTCTAGGGTTTCCGGTCTCTAGGGCTTCGCTGCCGGCCCGACATACAGCGGCGACAGATCCCGGCGCATGTACAGCGCGGTGAGGTCGGCGAAGGCCGGGTGTGCCGGGTCGGTCCCGGCCGCCCGGCCCAGCAGCACGCAGCCGCCGTCGACCGGCACCGACGCCCAGGCGACCGTCACCCGGCCGAACACCCCGGCCGCCGGACCGTTCGCATCCTTCGCCGCCGCCTGCCATTTGGCGCCGGCGACGGCACTGGTGCGATCCGCGATCGCGCAATCGGCAAACAGCATGGCCAGCACGCCCGACGGCGCCTGCCCCGCTTCCCGGATCTCGCCGAGCAGGAGCGACGGATAGGAGGGGATGCCGCTCGCGTTCAGCAGCGCCTCCCGGGCCGTGTCGGGCGTGGTGCCACCAGGCGCGGTCATCGTCGCCGTCGCGGCCTCGAATGCGGCATCGCCGGCGGCGTCGGGTTGGGGCGCCCACAGCAGCTGCGCCACCTGCTGCTGAGGCTCCAGCGTCCGATCCAGCGCATCGAGCATCCGCTTGAGATCGATCCGCGAGGCCGCACCGGTGCCGAGCCTCGCCGAGGCTTTCATAGCCGCCAGCGTCTCCGGAAGCCGCGCCATCAGCAGCATCGAGCCGTCCAAGCCCAGGACGGCGGAAACGCCGAGCATGGTGCCAAGCGGATCCGAAGGATCGCGCCGATCGAGATGCATCTCTCCGGGTGTGCCGCGGGTCCAGACCTTCGTGTCGCCGAAAACGCTCTCGGCATACCCTTGCTGGCCCCAAGTCCGGACGAGGGTGTCCGGATCGGCCCCCTGCAGGCGCATCGCCATCGGGCCCGGGGTGGGCGCGGTTTCGTAAACGGCGACCTGGTCGATCTGGTCCGGCCCGAAGCCGGCATGGGCTGCAAATCCTGCCGGTGCCTGAAGGTCGGCAGCAACCGGCATTCGAAGAATGTCCGGCAGCGCCGCGATCCCGTGATCCGTCCGCCAGTCGGTCTTGCTCGTGGCCTTGACCACCGAAAGATCGAGATAGAGAACCGTGCTGCCATCGAGGGTGGGCATCGGCAGCAGGCCGAGCAGGTCGCGGACCGGCC
>NZ_JBYRFX010000892.1:0-8665 GCF_057815775.1 Inquilinus sp. | reverse complement strand
CCCCTACACCCAGGCGCTGCTGGCCGCGGTGCCGTCACCGGACCTGTCGCGGCGCCTCGATTTCACCGCGCTGATGGACGGCCGCGCCTCCGACCCCGCGGCATGGCCGGCGCCGTTCACCCTGCGGCCCGACATGCCGGGCCGGCTGGTCGAGATCGAGAAGGGCCATTTCGTGCGCGCCACCGAGGATCTGGCGATGGAGCTGGCGTCTTGATCCGGATCCTCGGCCTGCTGGCCGTCCTCCTGGCAGGCAGCATCGCCCCTGCCCTTGCCGCCGACCCGGTCCCGGCGCTGGTCGAAACGCCGATGTACGAGCAGGATGTCGCCGCCGGCAAGCTGCCGCCTGTGGCGCAGCGGGTGCCGCAGGTGCCCTCCGTGGTCGACATGACGGCCGGGGACAAGCAGCCGGGCAAGCCGGGAGGCGAGATCGCCTGGATGATCGGCCGAGCCCGCGACCTCCGGGTCATGAACACCTACAGCTATGCCCGGCTGGTCGGCTACGGCACCGACTTCAAGCTGCACCCGGACCTGCTGCTGTCCTACGACGTGCAGGATGAGAAGGTGTTCACTCTGCATCTGCGGCCCGGCCACAAATGGTCGGACGGCCAGCCCTTCACCAGTGATGATTTCCGCTTCGCCTGGGAGGATGTCGAACAGAACAAGGAGCTGTCGCCCTACGGCCCGGACACGCGGCTGCTGGTCGATGGCGAGGCGCCGAAGGTCGAGTATCCCGACGCGCTGACCGTGCGCTATTCCTGGTCCAAACCGAACCCGGAATTCCTGCCGTGGCTGGCCGGGGCCGCGCCGCTCTACATCTACGCCCCGGCGCATTACCTGAAGCAGTTCCACAAGAAATACGCCGATGCCAAGACCCTGGACGGGATGGTCCACCAGGCCGGGATGCGCAACTGGGTCGCCCTTTACAACCTGCGCAGCAAGCTGATCGATTCGGCCAATCCGCAATTGCCGGTGCTGGAGCCCTGGGTGGTCACCACGCCGATGCCGGCGGACCGCTTCGTCTTCGTGCGCAACCCCTACTATCACCGGATCGACAGCCAGGGCCGGCAGCTGCCCTATCTCGACCGCGTCATCGTCAATGTCGTCGAGCCCTCGCTGATTCCGGCCAAGGCCGGCGCCGGCGATGCCGACCTGCAGCAGCGCGGCCTGCGCTTCGACAACATCAGCTTCCTGAAGGCCGGCCAGCAGTCCGGGGCGTACAAGGTCCGGCTGTGGCCGACCGCGCTGGGGTCCGAGGTCGCGCTGTACCCGAACATGAACTGCACCGACAAGGACTGGCGGACGCTGAACCGCGACGTCCGCTTCCGCCGCGCCCTGTCGCTGGCGATCAACCGCGACGAGATCAACCAGGTGGTGTTCTTCGGCCTGGCCCGGCCGAGCCAGAACACCGTCCTGCCGGAATCGCCCTATTACGACGCCGCCGTGGCGACGGAGTGGACCGAGTTCGACATCGACAAGGCCAACGCCCTGCTGGATGAGGCCGGGCTGGGCAACCGCGACAGCGACGGTATCCGGCTGATGCCGAACGGCCGCCGGCTGGAGATCGTGGTCGAAAGCACGGGCGAGCGCACCATCGAGTCCGACATCCTGCAGCTGATCCGGGACAGCTGGGCCAAGATCGGCGTCGCCCTGTACACCACCCAGTCGCAGCGCGACGTGTTCCTGCAGCGGGTCTTTTCCGGCGAGACCGTGATGTCGGTCTGGACCGGCATCGACAACGCCCTGATCACGCAGACCACCCCGCCGTCCGAGCTGGCGCCGATCGACCAGAACTGGCTGCAATATCCGAAATGGGGCCAGTTCCTGCAGACCAAGGGCACCGCCGGCGAGAAGGTGGACGAGCCCTTCGCGCTGCAGTTGATGGCGCTGTACGACGAATGGCGCAGCACCACCGATGACGACCGGCGCGACGCCATCACCCGCGAGATGGTCAAGATCCAGGCCGACCAGGTGACCTCGATCGGCACGGTGCAGGGCGTGCTGGCCCCGATCGTGGTCAAGAACCGCCTGCACAACGTGCCCGACAAGGCGATCCTGTCCTGGGATCCCGGCGCGCATTTCGGCATCTACCGCCCCGATACCTTCTGGGTGGACCCATGATGGCAGGGACGGGCATAGCCCGCAGGGCGGGGCCACAATGCTGAGCTATATCGCCCGGCGCATCCTGGTGATGATCCCGACGCTGCTCGCGATCAGCTTCATCAGCTTCGCCATCATCCAGCTGCCACCCGGCGACTACCTGACCACCATGGTCAACGAGCTGCGCAGCCGCGGGGAATCGCTCGACCCCAACCAGATGCAGTTCCTGCGCGAGAATTACGGGCTCGACCAGCCGTTCCTGCTGCAATACCTGTCCTGGCTGGGCAACGCGCTGCGCGGCGATTTCGGCTGGTCCTTCGAATACAGCCTGCCGGTGACCGCCGTGGTCGGCGACCGCATGTTCCTGACCATCCTGCTGACCATCGCCACCACGATCTTCATCTGGGTGGTGTCGTTCCCGATCGGCATCTATTCCGCGACCCACCAGTACAGCGTCGGCGATTACGGGCTGACCTTCCTCGGCTTCCTCGGCCTGGCGACGCCGAACTTCCTGCTGGCGCTGGTGCTGCTGTACCTCGCCAACAAATGGTTCGGCGTCTCGATCGGCGGGCTGATGTCGCCCGAATTCATGGACCAGCCGATGAGCTGGGGCAAATTCGTGTCGGTGCTCGGCCATCTCTGGGTGCCGGTGATCGTCATCGGCACGTCAGGCACCGCTGCGATGATCCGGCGACTGCGCGCCAACCTGCTGGATGAGCTGCAGAAGCAGTATTACGTCACCGCCTTGGCCAAGGGCATGCGCCGCCGCCGGGCCCTGCTGAAATACCCGCTGCGCATGGCGCTGAACCCGTTCATCGCCGATATCGGCAACATCCTGCCGCACCTGATCTCCGGCGCCACCATCGTCTCAGTGGTGCTGAACCTGCCCACCGCGGGGCCGCTGCTGCTGTCGGCGCTGCAGAGCCAGGACATGTATCTCGCCGGATCCTTCGTGCTGTGGATGGCGGGGCTGACCGTGCTCGGCACGCTGGTCTCGGACTTGGCGCTGGCGGTGCTGGATCCCCGCATCCGGCTGTCGGGAGGGGCCGTGAAATGAGCGACGCAACCCTGCCCCCGTCCCGCGAGCCGGCGCACGACGCCGTCCACTACGTCAATCCGGCCGCCTGGGATCCCTACCAGGAAGCGCCGCTGACCAAGCAGCAGGAACGGTATTTCCTGGCGTCGCAGTGGCGGATCATGTGGTGGAAGCTGAAGCGCCACCGCCTGGCCACCATCTCCGGCTTCGTGCTGCTGCTGGCCTATCTCTCGATCGTGGTCAGCGAATTCCTGGCGCCCTACGGGCTGGACAGCCGCCACACCGGCCATATCTATGCGCCGCCGCAGCAGGTGCGGCTGTTCCATGACGGCAGCTTCGTCGGCCCGTTCGTCTACGGCTACCAGTATTCGCTCGACATGGATTCGATGCGGCGGGTCTACACCGAGGACCGGTCGCAGGTGCAGCAGCTGCGGTTCTTCTGCCACGGCGACGCCTACAAGTTCTGGGGGATGTTCGACGCCGATTTGCACCTGGTCTGCCCGGCCCAGGGCGGCACCTTCTTCCTGCTCGGCACCGACCGGCTGGGGCGCGACATGCTCAGCCGCATCGCCTATGGCGCCCGGATCTCGCTGACCGTCGGCCTGATCGGCATCACCGTCAGCTTCCTGCTCGGCATCAGCATCGGCGGCCTGGCCGGCTATTACGGCGGCTGGGTCGACAATGTCGTCAACCGGCTGATCGAGGTGATCCAGAGCTTCCCGCAGCTGCCGTTGTGGATGGCGCTGTCGGCGTCGTTGCCGGTAACCTGGAGCCCGATCCTGGTGTTCATGGGCATCACCATCATCCTCGGGCTGGTGGAATGGACCGGCCTGGCCCGGTCGGTCCGGTCGAAGCTGCTGGCGCTGCGCGAGGAGGATTTCTGCGTCGCGGCACAGCTGATGGGCGCGCAGCCGAAGCGCATCATCTTCCGCCACCTGCTGCCCAGCTTCATGAGCCACCTGATCGCCTCGGCCACGCTGACCATCCCGGGCATGATCCTGGGTGAGACGGCGCTGAGCTTCCTCAACCTCGGCCTCAGGCCCCCGGTCACCAGCTGGGGCGTGCTGTTGAACGAGGCGCAGAACATCAACGTCGTCGCGCTCTACCCCTGGCTGCTGCTGCCGGTGGTGCCGGTGATCATCGTCGTGCTGGCATTCCAGTTCTTCGGCGACGGCCTGCGCGACGCCGCCGACCCGTATCGGTAGCCCCGGCCGGCTGGCCTGTCTGGAAATGCGCCAGCCGACTCACGCCAGTAGTATTTACAGATAGGCCAGGGGCGGGCTGATCTTTTCGAGCCACAGACTGGTTTCGGGCGTGCCCTTGCGCAGCGGCAGCTGCCCGACCACGCCGGCGGCCAGCGCCGCCTGCATGCGGGTGGCGACGTAGTGGCTGGAGAACACCGGCCGGAAGCCGCCGCCGGTGAGCAGCGGCGCCACGATCTGCTGTTCGTTGTAGCCGCGCCAGCCCCATTCCGACGGGTACGGGTCCGGCAGGCAGATGTCGTGGATATGGACCAGCACGCCCGGCGGCAGGCAGGGCAGTACCTGGTTCACCAGGAAATCCACATCCGTGCCGGGCATGGCGATGTGGCTGGAATCGATGAACAGGATGTCGCCTTCGGCCAGGTCCCGATACGGCTCGGTCCCCGCCTCCTGCACCGTCTGCTCGAGATGGGTGACGCCGAGCTGGTCGATCGCCGCGCGCGGGGCCGGGTCGATGGCGGTGAATTCCATCGCCAGGTCGCCGTCGATCGCCGCCCGCACCATGAAGCGGGTGGAGTGGCCGGACCCGACCTCGACGATCCGGGCCGGCTGCCGCGCCCGCACCATGGAATAGGCCGCGGCGGCGTCGAGCCGGGCGAACCAGCCCTGCATCCAGCGCGGCTGCGGCGGCACCGATTCGCGCTCGGTCGCGCCGATGGCGAGCAGCGGGTCGCGATAGGATTCGATGACGTCGAGCACAGCCTGGAACACCGCCTCAGACGACCGGAACAACGCCTCATGCCCGGCATAGGGCGGGATCTCGTCCGGCACCTCGTCGGCATAGCTGCAGGGGATGAAGAAGCCCTTCGGCCGGCGGCCGAACAGCGTCGCGAGACCGAGGCGCCAGCGTCGCAGGCGGCGGCCGAAATCAGGGGGACTAGCCTGCATTTTTCACACTCGGTGCCTTCTGCGTCGCCTTGAGGCGAGTCGTATGCGGGGGCGGGACGCGAAGAGCGTATCGGGCCATACGGTCGAGCGGCCCGCCCCCGCAGGCGGCCGCCACAAGGCGACCCTCCGGGCCGGTTGAACATGTCGGCAGGGGGCGTCGAATGGCTTGCGCGATGTACCACATCGCGCTGCGCCACTCTCCTGCCCTGCCGGCATGTTGAACCGGCGCAGAAGGCGCCGAGTGTGAGAAATGCAGGCTGAAGCTCAAGGGTGCAACGTCATGCCTTCGTGGGCGACGAGCGTCCCCGGACGCCGGCGGTCGGCAGCATCCGCGATCCGGTCCATGAACGCATCATCGTGATTGGGATCGTGGTGGAACAGGACCGCCCGGCCGACGCCCGCCGCATCGGCGAGGCGAAGGGCCTCCTGCCAGGTCGAGTGGCCCCAGCCGACAAATCTCGGATACTCCTCATCCGTGAACATGGCGTCATACACCATGATGTCGGCACCGCGAACGAAATCGACGATCACCGGGTCCGGCCCGTCCGGCCGATGCTCGGTGTCGGTGATGATGCAGATGCTCTTGCCCCCGACATCGATGCGGTAGCCGCAGGCGAGGTTCGGGTGGTTGAGCCAGCAGGTGTTGAGCTTGATGCCCGGGAAGGGCTCCATCGGCACGCCGCAGTCGAAATCATGGTACTCGCAATCCTGGAAGACGCCGATCGGCACCGGGAACAGCGGCGCCATCATCGTCTCGCACAACACCGAGTAGATCGATTTGTTCTGCGGTTTCAGGTGCCCTGCCCAGAATCGCACCTTGCGGCCCTTGACGTAGGCCGGCTTGAAGAACGGCACGCCGCAGACATGGTCCCAATGGGTGTGGGTGAAGAAGACGTCCACATCCGGCCGCCCCTCCTCCATCAGCCGGTAGCCGAGGTCGCGAAGGCCGGTGCCGCCATCGATGATCAGCAGGTCGTCGCCCCGCCGGATCTCGATGCAGCTGGTGTTGCCGCCATAGCGCATGTTCGAGGTCGACGGGCAGGCGATGCTACCGCGTACGCCCCAGAACCGGAGCATCAGATCGCTATTCTTCGCCATCGGCGCGTCAGTCTGGCTCTCGGCGCGCGGGAACACCTCCGTCACGTCCGAGGACGCCGGCGGGGTGAACTCTCGCGCACCGACTCATGCAAGTCGAGGAAAAAGGTCTTTTCGACATCTTTGAGGTAAAGCACGAACCCAGCACCCGAGTCTGTGTCCACGATCACAGCCGCGCGAAGCGGGGCCGCGCCGGCACGCACGAGGCCGGGCATCGCCAGATGCGTCATCCCGATGCGGTTTCCCGTCATCCCGATGCGGTCCCCCGTCATCCCGATGCGGCTTGCCGTCATCCCAGCACGGCCTCCCCGCCGAAAGCATAGCCGCCGGGAACGGTCAGCAGCAGGGCCGGCCGTGCCGGGTCGGGCTCGATCTTGCGCCGCAGCCGGTAGATATGGGTCTCGACCGTGTGGGTGGTCACCCCCGAGGCATAGCCCCAGACGGCGCCGAGCAGGGATTCGCGCGACACCGTCGCCCCGTCCTGGCCGCGCAGGTGGCGCAGGATCGCCGCTTCCTTCGCCGTCAGCCGGATCTCGCGGCCATCGGCGATGCGCACCAGGCCGTGGCCGCTCGGGTCGAACCGGTAGGGGCCGAGATCGGGGTCCGGCCGGGCCTGGCCGCGCCGCACCAGCGCGGCGCGCAGGCTGGTCAGCAGGACGCCGATGCGGATCGGCGGGCGCAGCACGGCATCGGCTTCGGGGAACTGCTCCGGCCGGTCGCCGATGGCCAGGATCGGCCCGGCCAGCCCGGCCGCGCGCAGCCGGCAGCAGGGTGTCAGCGTCCCGGCGCCGGCCTCGACTCCAACCCCGGCCAGCCCATCATCGATGATCGCGGCATCGGCCATCCCGGCCGCCACCGCCGCGACCGCGGCATCGACATCGCCGACGGCCCGGGCGACGAAATCCGGCGACGCCGAGAACTGTTCGCCCAGCATCGCGCGCAACGCGCTGTTGCCGCAGGCGAGGAGAAGCCGTTTCCTGGTGTCGGTCGTGTCGGAGTGATCGCCCATTTCCAGGCAATCTAGCACGGCCTGTGGCCATGGCGACGGATTGGAACGGGGGCGGAAATGGATATCGTCGTGTCGGCCGAGGGTTGGGTCGATTGGGGGACCGGGCGGCGGCGCTGCGCCCTCGGGAAAGGCGGCGTGCGGCCGGACAAGCGCGAGGGCGACGGGGCGACGCCGGTCGGCCGCTTCCTGCTGCGCCGGCTGCTGGTCCGGCCGGATCGCGGCCCGGCCCCGGCGACCGCCCTGCCCTGCACCGCGATCGGGCCCGAAGACGGCTGGTGCGACGACCCGGTGGATCCCGCCTACAACCGCCCGGTCCGCCTGCCCCACCCGGCCCGGCACGAGCGGATGTGGCGGGACGATGCGCTGTACGACCTGGTCATCGTCATCGGCCACAATGACGACCCGCCGGTTGCCGGCCTGGGCAGCGCGGTCTTCATCCACCTGGCGCGGCCCGACTGGGGGCCGACCGAGGGCTGCGTCGCCCTCGCCCGGCCCGCCCTGGTCGATCTGCTGGCCGTCGCCCGGCGGGGCGACACGCTGGTGATCACGCCTCCGTAGGCGGGGGCGGCGGAACGCGGGCGCCGAACAAGGCGGTGCCGACCCGGACATGGGTGGCGCCGTAGCGGATCGCGGTCTCGAAATCGTCGCTCATGCCCATGCTCAGCACCGGCAGGCCCAGCTGCGCCGCCAGGTCGGCCAGCAGGGCGAAGTGCAGCGCCGGCGGCTCCTCCACCGGCGGGATGCACATCAGGCCGCGGATCGACAGGCCGCACTCCTCGGCGCAGAGCCGGTAGAAGGCCTCGGCCTCGCCGGGCGCCACGCCGGCCTTCTGCGGCTCCTCGCCGGTGTTCACCTGGATCAGGCAGTCGAGGCGGCGGCCGGCAGCGGCCATCGCCTCCGCCAGGCTGCGGGCCAGCTTCGGCCGGTCGACCGTCTCGATCACGTCGAACAGGCGCACGGCATCCTTGGCCTTGTTGGTCTGCAGCGGCCCGATGAGGTGCAGCTGCAGATCCGGCCGCGCCGCGCGCCGGCCGGCCCAGCGGGCCTCCGCCTCCTGCACCCGGTTCTCACCGAAGATGCGCTGGCCGGTGGCCAGGGCCGCCTCGATCCGATCTTCCGGCTGGACCTTTGACACGGCGACGAGGGTGACCGCCGCCGCGTCACGGCCAGCGGCGCGCGCCGCGGCGTCGATCCGGGTGCCGATCTCGGCGAAGTTCGCTGCAAGTGTGATGGCCGTCATAGTGCGACAATCCGGCACAACGATGCGGGATTGCAACG
>NZ_JBYRFX010000891.1:0-11079 GCF_057815775.1 Inquilinus sp. | reverse complement strand
GATCATCTGGTACGTCTACGAAAGCGCCTTCCGCTTCTCGAAGATGGGCTACGCCTCGGCGATGTCGGTGGCGCTGTTCGCCGTGCTGATCCTGATCACCATCCTGCAGATGCGGGCGCTGCGCGCCGGCAGCTCGGACCTCGAGTGAAGGACGCTGCCATGACCGCGACCTTCGTCCTGCCCCGGTCCCCGGCCTTCCGGTTCTCGCCCGGCCGGGCCCTGGCCTGGGTGGTGCTGGCCGGCTTCGTCGTCTGCTCGCTGTTTCCGCTGTGGATCACGCTGAAGACCGCGCTGGTGCCGACTGCGACCCTGTTCGACCAGGCGACCCTGCTGCTGCCGACCGACATCACCCTGGACAATTTCCGCCGGGTGCTCGGCCTGGCGCCGGTCGACCCGGCGACGCCGTCCTCGCCGATCAACTTCGGCCTGGCGCTGCGCAACAGCACGATCTTCACCCTGCTCACTGTCGGCGGGCAGGTGTTCTTCTCGGCGCTGGCCGCCTATGCCTTCGCCCGCATCCGGTTCTTCGGCTCGACCGTGATCTTCTACCTGTTCATCGCCGCGACGATGATCCCGGCGATCGTGCTGTTCATCCCGAATTTCGTGCTGATCAAGGAGCTGGGCTGGCTCAACACCTTCCAGGGCATGGTGGCGCCGACCATCCTGATGTCGCCCTTCGCCGTGTTCTTCCTGCGCCAGTTCTTCCTGTCGACCCCGCGCGAGCTGGAGGAGGCGGCGCGGATCGACGGCGCCTCGCCGTTCCGGATCTTCTGGAGCGTGGTGTTGCCGGTGCATCGCAGCGCCATCGCCACGCTGGCGATCCTGCTGTCGATCAACGCCTGGAACGACTTTTTCTGGCCGTTCCTGGTCGGGCGTGACGCCGAGGTCCGGGTGATGTCGGTGGCACTGTCCGCCTTCAAGACTCAGCAGCAGAACGGCAATCCGGACTGGACCGGGATGATGGCCGGCACCGTGCTGTCGATTGTGCCGGTGATCGTCCTGCTCGTGCTGTTCGGCCGGCGCGTCGTCGAATCTTTGCAGTTCAGCGGGCTGAAATGACCCGCGTTCCACAACCAAGACCGGAGGAGGCCCTGAGATGACCGCGACCCTGTCGAAGATCCTGTCCCTGTCGGCCGCCGCCCTGTCGCTGGCGCTGGCCAGCGGCGGTGCCCGGGCCGACACCACGCTCAACTACTGGCTGTGGGATGCGCTGCAGGCGCCGCATTACAAGGAATGCGCCGATGCCTTCCACGCCAGGCACGCCGACATCACCGTCAAGGTGACGCAGTATGGCTGGCTCGACTACTGGACCACGCTGTCGACCGGCTTCGTCTCCGGCGAGGCGCCGGATGTCTTCGCCGACCATCTGCGCTCCTATCCCGAATTCGTGGCCAACAGCCAGATCATGGATCTGACGCCGCTGATCGCGCGCGACAAGGTCGACACCGGCATCTACAGCCCCGGGCTGCTCGACCTGTGGACCCGCGACGGCAAGGTCTACGGCATGCCGAAGGACTGGGACACGGTCGCCCTGGTCTACAACAAGGACATGCTCGACAAGGCCGGGGTGTCGGTCGATGAGCTGCGCGACGCCACCTGGAACCCCAAGGATGGCGGCAGCTTCGAGAAGATCCTGGCGCGGCTGTCGCTCGATGCCAGCGGCAAGCGCGGCGACCAGCCCGGCTTCGACCCAGCCCATGTCGTGCAGTACGGCCTGATCATCCCGAAGATCGACGGCTACGGCCAGACGCAGTGGAGCTACCTGGCCGTCTCGGCCGGCTTCAAATTCACCGACGGGCCCTGGGCCACCGCCTATCATTACGACGACCCGATCCTGGCCGAGACCCTGACCTGGCTGCGCGACCTGTCGCTGAAGAAGGGCTACGCCATTCCGCAGAAGGATGTCGGCGCCCTCGGCGGCACCGCGCTGCTTAGCGCCGGCAAGGGCGCGCTGGTCTCCGACGGCTCCTGGAATTCCACCTGGTATGCCAAGAACGTGTCCTTCCCCTATGGCTTCGTACCGCTGCCAAAGGGGCCGCAAGGGCGCAAGAGCATGTTCAACGGCCTGGGCGATTCGATCTGGACCGGCACCCCGCACCCGGACGAGGCCTGGGAATGGGTCAAGTTCCTCGGCTCTTCCGACTGCCAGTCGATCATCGGCAAGGCCGGCGTGGTGTTCCCGGCGATCCCGGCCGACGCCAAGCTGGCGCAGGAGGCCTTCGCCAGCCGCGGCCAGGACGTCACCGCCTTCACCAGCGAGGCGACGCCCGACCAGACCTTCCTCTACCCGATCACCGATTACTCGCCGCAGATCCTGTCGATCGTGAACGTGGCCTTCGACCGGATCTTCCTTGAGGACGTGCCGGTCGCGCCGCTGCTCAAGGATGCGAACGACCAGGTCAACGCGCTGTTCCAATAGCTCTTCCAACCGGGACCCTCCCATGACCTCTCCCAAGATCACCTTCATCGGTGCCGGCAGCACCGTCTTCGCCAAGAACCTGATCGGCGACATCCTGTCCTATCCGGAGCTGGCCGACGCCCGCATCACCCTGTTCGACATCGACCCGGAGCGGCTGGCGACCTCGGAAACCGTCGCCCATCGTATCGCCGATGCGCTGGGCGCGCCGGCGGCGATCGAGGCGACGACCGACCGCAGCCGCGCGCTCGACGGCGCCGACTATGCCATCACCATGATCCAGGTCGGTGGCTACAAGCCCTGCACCGTGACCGATTTTGAGGTGCCGAAGACCTACGGGCTGCGCCAGACCATCGCCGACACGTTGGGCATCGGCGGCATCATGCGGGCGCTGCGCACCGTGCCGGTGCTGCTGGACCATGCCCGCGACATGGAACGGCTGTGCCCCGACGTGACCCATCTGCAATACGCCAACCCGATGGCGATGAATTGCTGGGCCCTCAATCGGGCGACCAAGATCAAGACCGTCGGGCTGTGCCACAGCGTGCAGGGCACGGCCGCCGAGATCGCCGAGGATATCGGCGTGCCGGTCGAGGAGATCAGCTATCTCTGCGGCGGCATCAACCACATGGCGTTCTACCTGAAATTCGAACGCAACGGCGAAGACCTGACTCCCCTGATCCGCAAGGTGGTGGAGGAGGGGCGGGTGCCGGAATGGAACCGGGTCCGCTACGACATGTTCCTGCGGCTCGGCTATTTCGTCACTGAATCCAGCGAGCATTTCAGCGAATACGTGCCCTGGTACATCAAGCGCGGGCGTGAGGAGATCGTCGACCGGTTCAACATCCCGCTCGACGAATACATCACCCGCTGCGAACGCCAGATCGACAAATGGGGCGCCCTGCGCGCCCAGCTGCAGGACCCGTCGGTGCCGCTGGAGATCAAGCGCAGCGTCGAATACGGCTCGACCATCATCCGCGCAAAGGAAACCGGCCAGCCGGCGGTGATCTACGGCAACGTCGCCAATCACGGGCTGATCGACAACCTGCCGTCCGACTGCACGGTCGAAGTGCCGTGCCTGGTCGACCGCAACGGCGTGCAGCCGATCGCCATCGGCCGACTGCCGCCGCATCTGGCCGCGCTGATGCAGACCAACGTCAACGTCCAGTCGCTGACGGTCGAGGCGCTGCTGACCGGCAACCGCGACCACATCTACCATGCCGCCATGCTCGACCCGCACACGGCGGCCGAACTGGACCTCGACCAGATCTGGAAGCTGGTCGACGACCTGCTGACCGCCCATGGCGAATGGATCCCGGAGGCGTTGCGCAGCCCGGCCCAGGCGGTGCCGCTGCTGCGGGTGGCCTGACCGCCCGGCGGCAGGGGCGGGTCCGGCGCTCCCTGCCATTCGGCAATCGTCCGGACCCGCCATCCAGAGGAGGGACCCATGACTCGTCGCAGGCCAGCGTTGGCTTTCCACGCCCTGGTTTTCGCTCCGCTGTTTCTTGCCGCTGCATTGGCCGCTGCGCCAATCCGCGCAGCGGAGGTGCCGATCCTCAATCCCGGCTTCGAAAGCGGGACCACCGGGTGGCAGTTCTCGGCTGGCACCGGCGTCGCCACCAACCTGCCGCACAGCGGTGCGAAGCTGGCCTATCTCGACAGCGGCACCGGGTTGACCGTCCGGCGCACCGTCCAACTGGACCGGGCCGGCCCCTTCCAGGTCTCGGCCTGGGTCGCGACCTCGGGCAGCGACGGGACGCTGGAGGCCCGGATCGGCGGCCGGATCGTGGCGTCGTCGCCGCTGCCGAAGGACACCACCTATCAGCGCTATGTCGTCGGTGGCCTCGCGGCCAAGGCCGGCGATGTGCTGGAGATCACGGTGACCTCGGCGACCGATGGCTGGATCAACTTCGACGATGTCGATGTCGCCGATGACGCGGCCGAGATCGCCGTCGCCTCGTCCAACCCCAAGCTGGTCGACCTGTTCAGCTGGGCCAAGGCCAAGGCGAACAACTGGGTGCTGGCCGACGGCACGGTCGGCAAGATCAATGTCGACGAGAACCATCCGGATGGCACCGGCACCGCCACCTACCGCGCCAGCTACTGGGCGGGCTACCACCACCGCTCCGGCTACTACGCCCGCGACATGGTGCACCAGTTGGTCGGCGCCCAGCTGCTCGGCTTGGCGCCGGCCAACAAGAACATGCTGCGCAGCTTCGCCACCTCGGCGACGCCGGCGCGTGGCCTCTACACCGTTTGGTCCTTCAACTTCGACACCACGACGCCGCTGGCGATCGATTTTCACGGCGACACCAACTTCGTGCGCGAACTGCCGGCGGTGTTCGAGCTGGTCGAGGCGGTCGACAAGGCCTGGCACTGGTCGGGCGACCGCGACTACATCGCCGACGCTGACTTCACCAGCTTCGCCCGCAACGCGGTGACCGCCTTCGTGGACACTCATGACGCCAAGATCCCGAACGGCGCGGTCAAGGTGGCCGAGGGCGTCAGCGGCAACATCTTCGAAGGCGTCGCCAGCTACAACGAGAGCGGCGAAGGGCTGATCGAGGCCGGCGACGGCATCGGTTCGCAGTATCGCGCCTATCTCGCCGCCTCCGACCTGGCGGCCGCCGGCGGCGACCTGCGCGGGGCCGTGGCCAATGGGATCCGGGCGGCGGCGCTGAAGCTGTACTTCAATCGGACCTGGTCCGACCGGCCCGGCATCACGCCGCTGGTGCGCGGCTATTCGGTCTCGGGTGCCGTGGCGCAGCCGGTCGGCGGCTGGGGCAAGGAGAACAGCTGGTTCATGCCGATGAAGCGCATCGTCGCGCCGGGGCCGCGGCTGGACAACTATCTCGACTTCATCGACGCCCAGGCGACCGATCCGGCGACACGGCCGAGCAACATCGAGGCCCTGACCTATCTGCCGGACACGTTCTTCCCCTCCCAGCGCGACGCGACCGCCTGGAAGTGGATGCAGTACATCTACGACCAGCGCAACAACCCCCATCCGGTGGCGGCGCAAGGCACCAACGGCAACTATCCCGAGACGTCCTTCACTCTGGTGTCCCAGACCGTGCAGGGTCTGCTGGGTGTCGATCCCGACGCCGCCCAGGGGCTGGTGACGACCCGGTCGCATCTGCCGGCCGATATCGGCTGGCTGGAGGCCCGTAACATCCGCATCGGCGACGGGCTGGTCACGGTGCGGCAGGACGGGCTGAGGCAGTCGACCCTGACCAATGCCCGGGGACGCCGGGTCCTGACTTGGCGGGCCGAGTTCCCGGGCCGCACCGACATCGTGACGGTCGACGGTATCGGCCGGCGGGCGATCCCGACGACGGTCGACGGCGTCACGGTCTCGGTGGTCGAGGTCAGGGTTCCGCCGGGCCGGAGCGTGACGGTGACGGCAGGGCGGTAGCGGTCCAGTCCCCGGTGGTGCGCGTCGCGGCGCTGTCGAGCAGCCAGGTGCGCACCGCCTCGACGCTCTCCCGGCCGGACGCCGTCTTGGCGACGACCAGCCAGTAGGAGGTTGAGACCAGCCCCGATCCGGCGAAGGGTGCGACCAGGCGGCCGTCGCGCCGCTCGTCCTCGGTCAGGACATCGCTTTCCAGCACCACCCCGAGGCCCTTCGTTGCCGCCTCGATCGCGACATGCGAGGGGTCGAACTGAAGGGTGCCGGCAAAGCCGTCATCGAGCCCGACGCCTTGGTGCCGGAACCAGTCCTCCCAGGACACCAGGTTGTCCCGGGTCACGATCAGCGGCAACGCCAGCAGGTCCCGCGGCGACCGGATCGCGCCGCCGGCGGCCAGGGCAGGGGCGCAGAGCGGCTGGATCCTCTCCGTCAGCAGCGGCGCCGCCCGGGACCGCCACCGGCTGCCGTCGCCATAGGCGATCGCCAGGTGGACGGCGTCAGCCTCGATGCCGGGCGTCTCCGAGACCATCGGCAGGTCGGCATCGACCCGGATGTCGATCGTCGGGTGCCCGGCCAGGAAGGCGGGCAGGCGGGGCAGCAGCCAGCGGCCGGCCAGCGACGGCGGGGTGCGCAGCCGCACGACCTCCGCCCGGCGGGCACGCCGGCCGCGCCGGGCCGTGGTCTCGATCGCATGCGCCAGGGTGTCGAAGCAGTCATGGATCTTGCCGAAGAATTCGGCACCGTCGGGCGATAGCCGGACGCCGCGGCCGACCCGCTCGAACAGGGGCAGGCCCAGCCGTGCCTCCAGGATCCGGATCTGGTGGCTGACCGCCGACGGGGTCAGCGCCAGCTCCTCCGCCGCCGCCCGGAAGCTCGCCAGCCGGGCGGCTGCCTCGAAGGCCACCAGCGCCCGCAGCGGCAGGCTCGGTCGATTCATCGTCGATCCCTCAAACGCGGCCGGGCGTTGATCAGAATGATGAATCCATCTCACGAGTCCAGCGAGTTCTCTGCGGTTGTGGGCGGGCGCGGCCGGACAAATGATGCTGGTGGGCAGCGCGCCACGCCTGTCCCGGATCGCCTTCCCGCCCAGAGCGTGGCTTCGGAGCTGTCCCATGGACCATATTTCGGCCGAACTCGACACCGCCTTCTGGGCTCGCGCCCGCCGGCACCTGCTGCGCTATGGCGGTGATTTCGTGCCCTTTGTCCCGGTGCGGGCCGAGGGCGCGTTCCTGTGGGATGCCGGCGGCCGCCGGGTGCTCGACTTCACCTCCGGCCAGATGAGCGCCATCCTCGGCCATTCCCATCCCGAGATCGTGGCCACGGTGCGCGACTCGATCGGTCGGCTCGACCATTTGTTCTCCTCGATGCTGTCGGCGCCGGTGGTCGACCTGGCCGAGGCCTTGGCCGGGCTGGTGCCGGGCCTGCCGAAGGTGATGCTGCTGTCGACCGGCGGCGAGTCGAACGAGGCGGCGATCCGGCTGGCCAAGCTGATCACCGGCAAATGGGAGATCGCGGCCTTCACCCAGTCCTGGCACGGCATGACCAGTGCGGCCGCGGCGGCGACCTACAAGGCCGGCCGGCGCGGCACCGGCCCGCTGATGCCCGGCCAGTTCGGCATCCCGGCGCCGAACCCGTATCGCCCGCGCTTCCCCGGTGTCGATTGGCGGCAGGAGCTGGACGATTCCTTTGACTTGCTGGACCGGCAGAGCACCGGCAACCTCGCCGCCTTCATCGCCGAGCCGATCCTGAGCAGCGGCGGCGTGCTGGACCTGCCGTTCGGCTATCTCCAGGCGCTGCAGGCGCATTGCCGGGCCCGCGGCATGCTGTTGATCCTGGATGAGGCGCAGACCGGCATCGGCAGAACCGGCCTGATGTTCGCCTTCGAGCGCGATGGCGTGGTGCCCGATATCCTGACCCTGTCGAAGACGCTCGGGGCCGGGCTGCCGCTGGCCGCGCTGATGACCAGCGAGGTGATCGCCGCCGAGGCCGAGGCGCGCGACTTCCTGTTCTACACCACCCATGTCAGCGACCCGCTGCCCGCCGCGGTCGGACTGAAGGTGCTGGAGATCGTGGTCCGCGACGGGCTGGCCGCCCGGGCGCAGCAGATGGGCACGCGGCTGGCAGAAGGCCTGCGCGGGCTGCAGCGGCGCCATCCCTGCATCGGCGATATCCGCGGCCGCGGCCTGCTGCTGGGGCTGGAGTTCACCGATGCCGACGGCCGCGACGCGGCCGCGATTTCCGATGCGGTGACGGATGTCGCGCTGGACCTTGGTTTGTCCGCCAATATCGTGCGGGCCGGCCTGTCGGGCGGCACCATGCGCATCGCCCCGCCCCTGACGGTCGCCGAGCCCGAGATCGACCTGGGCGTGGAACTGCTGGACGCGGCGATATCCCAAGTGATGGCCGTGGCGGGACGATAGAGCGGCGGAACACGGCCCCCGGAACAACCAGTTTCGTCCCGGGGGGCCGGGGGGGCGCCTGGGCACCCGGATCCAGGGAACGATCCAGTGCGCCGGGATTCAGTCTGGAAAAATATAATATTTTATGTAGTGTACTGAAATCGCTCTCATCGTTGCGTCGTGGACAAATGAATCGGCCCAGCCGCCGATGCCGTGCCGGCACTCCCCGGCGCGGACCGCTCGCCATCTCCGCTCGTGCTGTGCGCTTCATCACCGCGGCACGGGCCGGACGTCGTCATGATTCCCCTACTGCCTGGGGTGGGCAGGCGCAGGATACAACGCCTGCAAAGCGAGAGGGACAATCATGACGGGCCGTTTCATCGGTCGATCGGCGGTGGGGCCGATGATCGATGTTCAGTCTTCCGCCGAGCCGGATGAAACCGCGCTGGTTCATCTGGTCGGCCAACTCTACGACGCCGCGGTCGGGCAAGACGACTGGACGGTGGTTCTTCGCCGCCTGTCCGGGATGCTGGGCGGCACGACGATGGTGCTGCATCACTTCCGGTCGCCGTTCCGGGATGCCGCGACCACCGCCATCCACACCGATCCGGGCAATATCGACCTCTATCACAGCCACTATCACAAGACCGAACCGAAGCTGGCGATCTTTCCGCACCTCCAGGCCGGGGCCGTCTTCGTCGACCGGATGCTGATGCCGGAGGCGGATCTCACGCGGACCGAATATTACAACGACTTCCTGGTGCCGCAGGATATCCACAGCAGCCTGAACTGGATCGATTTCAATCGGCAGGGCCAGCCGGATGTCGGTCTCTCGATGTGGCGGCCGCGTCATTGGAACGACTGGGGCGACCGGCAGGTCGATGCGCTGCGCCAGCTCGGTCCGCATCTGGGCCGGGCCTTGCGGGTCGAGCGGCGTCTTGCCGGCGTGGCCGATGAGGATGCTGCCGCGGCCGGGCCTCGGCCGGCCCTGACCCCGCGTGAACGGGATTGCCTGGCCTGCATCGGACGTGGCGCGTCCAGCAAGGAAGCCGCGCGCCGGCTGGGCCTGTCCCTCTATACGGTCAACGAATACATCGCCACCGCGATGCGGAAGCTGGGGGCGGCCAGCCGCACCGAAGCCGTCGCCGTCGCGCTGGTCCGCGGTCTGATCGATGGCTAGCCCGGTGCCGATGAAGCTGCTCCGCCCAGCCGGATCGGGCCTGCGGGCCGATCCGCGGATCGTGTCCACCGCCCTGCCGGGAGAGCCGGAGATGCTCCGCCTGGTCGACGCCATTTACGATGCTGGCGTCGGCAGCGAGGACTGGCTCTTGGTGTTGCGCCGACTGGCCGATGTGCTGGGGGGCGAAGCGGTGGTGCTTCGCCGGATCGGGGCCGATCCGGGGGTACCCGCCACCATCGCCACCGAGACCGACCCGGCCTATGTCCAGAGCTACCAGGCGCATTACCACCAACTGCTGCCGATCCTGCCGGTCCTGCATCGGCTGCCGGCCGGGGCGGTATTCGCGAACTCCATGCTGGTGCCCGATGCCGAGTATCAGCGGACGGAGTTCTACAACGACTTCATGCACCCGCAGGGCAAGGATCGTGGCCTGTACTGGGTCGATTTCAACCAGCGCGACCTGTCGGTAATGCTGTCGTTGTGGCGTCCGCGGCGCCGGCCGGACTGGGACGAGGGGCAGATCCGGTTCCTGCAGGCGCTAGCCCCGCATCTGGGCCGGGCGTTGCGGATCGAACGCAGCCTCGTGGCGGCCAAGGAACCCGGTCCCATCGCTCCCGGCCCGTCCGGCCTGGGGCTGACTCCGCGCGAACGCGACTGCCTGGCCTGGGTTGCCCGCGGGGCCTCCAGCAAGGAAGCGGCGCGTCACCTGGCGCTGTCGGTCTACACCGTCAACGAGTATATCGCGGCGGCGATGCGCAAGCTGCATGCGACCAGCCGGACCGAAGCCGTCGCCATGGCGCTCGCCCGTGGGCTGATCGGCGCCTGATCCTTCCCACCCGGTTCCTGGGCACCCATCCCCGATTCCTGGGGGATTGAGGCCGGATCCGCGATTTCGGACATTGGCGCACCCAATGACCCCGCACCGACGGACGCCATCCGCATCGGCGGGGTCCGCTCAACGGCGCGTTGCCATGGGCGGCGAGACCAGCAGGCGCGGAAGGATCCGGCATGACGATCTATTACGGTGACGACGGTGCGAACCTGTGGTTCGACGGCGCCGGCAACGACACCTTCTACGGCTATGGCGGCGACGACACCATCTATGCGGAAAGCGGCGGCAATGATGTCATGTATGGCGGTGCCGGCAATGATTGGCTCGAAGGCGGCGCCGGCGCGGACAAGCTTTACGGCGGCGATGGCGTCGACACCATCAGCTACAATCTCAGCGCCGCCGGCGTCCATGTCACGATCGGCGGCACCGGCTCAGGGGGTGAGGCGCAGGGCGATGTGATCGGCGCCGATGTCGAGAACATCAGCGCCTCGCAGCATGATGACGTGCTGGTTGGGTCTGCCGCGGCGAACAGCCTTCTCGGCCTTGGCGGCAATGACAATCTCTCCGGGTTGGGCGGCAACGACGTGCTCGATGGCGGCGACGGCAACGACCTGGTCCGGGGTGGTGCCGGCGCCGATCAGCTGAATGGCGGCCTGGGCGTCGACACCGTGACCTACAGCGACAGCACCGTCGGCGTGACGGTGAACCTGCTGACCCTGATGGGGCAGGGCGGGGACGCACAGGGCGACAATATTTCCAACTTCGAGAATGTCGACGGCGGCCAGGGCGACGATACCCTGATCGGCGACGATGGCGGAAATACGCTGCAGGGCTTCGGCGGCA
>NZ_JBYRFX010000890.1:0-8358 GCF_057815775.1 Inquilinus sp. | reverse complement strand
CCTGCGGCACCACGCCGATGCCGCGCGCGGCGCACAGCGTCATCACCGCCGCCACCTCGGCGGTCGACCCCGGCCGCACCACGATGCCGGCCGTGCCCTGGTACTTGCCGCGCCATTCCTTCAGATAGGGCGCCAGATCCGCCGCCTCATGCAGAACGCCCCGCGGGCCGGTGATGGCGGCCAGTGTCTCGATCAGGGCGGCCTCCAGCAACGCAGCGTCGGTCATCGCTTGCTCCCTAGGGGCGTGGGGCTGCGGCACGGCGCAGCCGGTCGTTGATCGCGGCACCCAGGCCGGTTTCCGGGATCGGCGCCACGGCGATGGTGCCGGCGCCGGTCTTATCCAGCGCCCGCAGCATGGCGAACAGGTTGGCGGCTGCCTCCGCCAGATTGCCCTTGTCGCTCAAATTCATCACCTTCGGCCCGCTGCGCAGATCGGGGCCGAAGGTCAGCAGCACCTCGTCCGGGCCGATGGCGCCGGCGTTCAGCCGCACCCGCGCCCGCGGCGCGTAATGGCTGGCCAGCTGGCCGGGGGAGGCCGGGCGGTCCGGATCCTTTTGCGGCACCGCGATCGGGCCCAGCAGCGCCGTCAGCTCCTCCACCGTCACCCCACCGGGGCGCAGCAGCATCGGCTGGTCGCCGGTCAGGTCCAGCACGGTCGATTCCAGCCCGACGGCGCAGCGGCCGCCGGCCAGGACCAGCGACACCCGGCCGGACAGCCCGTCCAAAACATGTTGCGGCGTGGTCGGGCTGACCGCGCCCGAGATATTGGCGCTGGGCGCCGCCACCGGCCGGCCGACCGCGGCCAGCAGCTTCCGCGCCCCCGGATGCGCCGGCACCCGGATGGCCAGGCTGTCCAGCCCGGCCGAGGCCAGCAGCGACACCGGGCAACCCGCGCGCCGCGGCAGCACCAGGGTCAGCGGCCCGGGCCACAGCGTCTCGGCCACGCGCCGGGCGCGGGCGTCGAACACCGCCAGGTCCTCGGCCTGCTCGGCCTCGGCCAGGTGGCTGATCAGCGGGTTGAAGCTGGGGCGCCGCTTGGCCTCGAAGATCGCGGCCACGGCGCGGTCGTCGGTGGCGTCGCCGCCCAGGCCGTAGACAGTCTCGGTCGGGAAGGCGACCAGCTTGCCCTCGCGCAGCAGCGCGGCGGCGCGGGCGATGCCGGTGGGGCCGTCATCGACGATCTCGGTCCGGATCGGGTCGGTCTCGGGGGTGCTCATATGTCGTTCTATAGCCCGATCCGGCGCCGGGGTGCCATGCGCTCCCGATGAATCGGGCATCCCGCATGCGGTGGGGACAGCCCCTGGCGATATCATGTTGCACTGCAGCAAAAGTCGGGCGACAGTGCCGCTGGAACAGGAGAACAAGAATGGCCGGTCGAACCATCACCGTGGCGCAGCAGAAGGGCGGCGCCGGCAAGACCACGCTGGTGGCCCATCTCGCCGTCGCCTTCGTCCGGTCCGGCCTGACGGTCGCGGTCATCGACATTGACCCGCAGGCCAGCCTCAGCCGCTGGGTCGAGGCGCGCGGCGCCGACCCCGGCTTCAGCCACCAGCAGATCACCGGCTGGCGCGTGCCGGCCGAGGTCGACAAGGCCCGCGCCAGCCATGACATCGTGCTGATCGACAGCCCGCCGCATGCCTCCTCCGACGCCCGCATCGCGGTGCGCGCGGCGCAGCTGCTGCTGGTGCCGGTCCAGCCCAGCCCGATGGATCTGTGGGCGACGCAGCCGACCCTGGCCCTGGCCGCGGCGGAAAAGGTGCCGGCGCTGATCGTGCTGAACCGGGTGCCGGCCCGCTCCGCCATGGCGGATGCGCTGGAGGTCGAGATCGGCAAGCTCGGCATCCCGGTGCTGGCCCAGCGCATCGGCAACCGCACCGGCTTCGCCGCGGCGATGCTGTCCGGCCGCACCCTGGTCGAGACCGGCCCGGCCACCAAGGGGGCGGAGGAGATCGCCGCCCTGGCCGCGGCGCTCAGGGGCTAAGCCCGGCATCGACGCAGACTTGCCCCGGCTCCGGTTTCCGGCGAGGCTGCGCGCCCCCGCCCGCCGGAGAGTCTGTGATGACCGCCGATCCCTTCGTCGCCTTTGCCGAAAGCCTTGCGGACGCCGCGCGCCCGGTGGCGATGCGCTGGTTCCGCACCGGCCTCGCGGTCGAGGACAAGGCCGATGCCTCGCCGGTGACCCTGGCCGACCGCGCGGTCGAACGCCAGCTGCGCCAGATGATCGGCGAACGCTATCCCGAGCACGGCATCCTCGGCGAGGAGCAGGGCGGCGAGGGCATTGACCGCGAGCTGGTCTGGGTGCTGGACCCGATCGACGGCACCCGCGCCTTCATCGCCGGCGTGCCGATGTTCGGCACGCTGATCGCCCTGGTCCGGGACGGCACGCCTGTGGTGGGGGTGATCGAGATGCCGGCGCTGGGCGAACGCTTCGTCGGCCATGCCGGGCATCCGACCCTGGCCGACGGCAAGGTGTGCCACAGCCGCGATTGCGGCGGGCTGGACCACGCCATCCTGTCCGCCACCTCGCCGGAAATGTTCTCCGGCGCGACGGCCGAGGTCTTCGGCCGGCTAGCCAAGGCGGTGAAGCATCGCCGCTACGGCCTCGACTGCTACGCCTTCGCCCTGGTGGCGCTGGGCTGTATCGACCTGGTGATGGAGCGCGACCTGCAGCCCTACGACTACATGGCGCTGGTGCCGGTGATCGAAGGCGCCGGCGGCGTCATCACCGACTGGCAGGGCAAGCCGCTGGGGCTGGATTCGACCGGTGAGGTGCTGGCCGCTGCCACCCCGGCGCTGCACCGCGCAGCACTTGCCGTGATTGGAGGCCTCTGATGCCGCGCCTCTATTTCGCCGGGCCGCTGTTCTCGGCTGCCGAGCAGGTGTTCAACGCGGTGCTGGTCGAGCGGATCGAGGCGCTGGGCTTCGAGGTCTTCCTGCCGCAGCGCGACGGGGTCGAGAGCAACCGCGAGCCCTGGGCGTCGATGACGCCGGAGGACCGCCGCCGCGCCACCTTCGAAACGGACCGCGACCAGGTCTTCGCCTGCGACGTGCTGCTGTTCGTGCTCGACGGCCGGGTGCCGGACGAAGGTGCCGCGATCGAACTCGGCATGGCCTATGCCCATCGCCAGTTGGCCAAGCCGGGGCGCCGTCTGGTCGGGCTGCACACCGATTCGCGCGCCGCCTTCCTTGGCGCCCGGCTGAACCCGATGCTGGCAGGGGCGCTCGACGCCGTGTTCGGCGATGTCGACGCGCTGCTGGGTTATCTTTCGGGCATCCGCTGACCCGGCGCGAGGGGCTCGGCCATGCTGATCCGGCACCTGCACTACCTCTCGGCCCTGGCCAAGGAACGGCACTTCGCCCGCGCCGCCGTCGCCTGCCATGTCACCCAGCCGACGCTGTCGGCCGGGATCAAGCAGCTGGAGGAGACGATCGGCGTGCTGATCGTCGAACGCGGCCAGCGCTTCATCGGCCTGACCGCCGAGGGCGAGCGGGTGCTGTCCTGGGCGCAGCGGGTGCTGGCCGACTATGATTCTCTGACCCAGGAACTGGGGGAGATGCGCGAGGGCCTGGCGGGCCGGCTGCGCATCGGCGCCATCCCGGTGGCGCTGCCGGTGGTGCAGCACCTGACGCGGGAGTTCGGCCGGCGCCACCCGCAGGCCGCGATCAGCGTCCGCTCGGTCAGCTCGATCGACATCCAGCGCGGCCTGGACGATTTCAGCCTCGATGTCGGGCTGACCTATCTCGACAACGAGCCGCTGGCCCGGATCCGCGCCGTGCCGCTGTACCGCGAGCGCTATTGGCTGGTCACGCCGCAGGACGGCCCCTTCGCCGGGCGGCAGACGGTGGGCTGGGCCGAGGCGGCGACCCTGCCGCTGGGCCTGTTCACGCCCGACATGCAGAACCGGCGGATCGTCGACATGCATTTCCGGGAGGCCGGGGCCGAGATCCAGACCGCGTTCGAGAGCAACTCGCTGCTGACGCTGTGGTCGCATCTGCCCGAAGCCGGCTGGTCCAGCGTGCTGCCGCAGACCTTCCTGCCGCTGATCCGCGGGGTCGCGGGGCTGGAGGCGATCCCGCTGTCGGAGCCCGATGCCTCGCACGCCGTCGGCCTCGTCGTCTCCGATCGCGAGCCGCCGCAGCCGATGGCGCGGGCGCTGCTGCGGGCGGTGCGCGACCTCGACCTCGGGGCCGTGCTCGGCGCGTAGCAACTCCATTCGGCGGGGGATTTGTCAGATTTCCCCACGATGTCATGCCCGGACTTGATCCGGGCATCCAGAGGCTGTCGACATCTTCTGGATCCTCGGGTCAAGCCCGAGGATGACAGTGAAAAGGGTTTCAGGGTGTCCTGGGCTGATAGAGCGCGTCTATCACGCCATCCGAAGTATCGATTGGAATACGTCGCCCTGTCGGTCGCATCCTAGCTGCGGTGTCACGGTCCGATCCCGGCCCGGCTCCCACGACTCCGCGAAACCAGCAGGGCTAAGCCCGCCGATATCGCACGGACACGCCATGGCGAACCCCGCCATGGCGGCGGATCGGACCAGATCTTCAATCCAAGGAGACTGGACGGAAATGGCCAAGATCGTGTGCGTCCTCTACGACGATCCGGAGACGGGTTACCCGAAGACCTATGCCCGGGACGACCTGCCGAAGCTCGACGGCTATCCCGGCGGCCAGACCCTGCCGACGCCGAAGGCGATCGACTTCAAGCCGGGCGAGCTGCTGGGCAGCGTCTCGGGTGAACTCGGCCTGCGCCGCTGGCTCGAATCCCTCGGCCACACCCTGGTCGTCACCTCCGACAAGGACGGCGCCAATTCCCGGCTGGACCAGGAGCTGGCCGATGCCGAGGTGGTGATCTCCCAGCCGTTCTGGCCGGCCTATCTGACGGCGGAGCGCATCGCCAAGGCGCCGAAACTCAAGCTCGCCCTGACCGCCGGCATCGGTTCCGACCATGTCGATCTGCAGGCGGCGATCGACAACAAGATCACCGTGGCCGAAGTCACCTACTGCAACTCGATCAGCGTGGCCGAGCATGTGGTCATGATGATCCTGGGCCTGGTGCGCAACTACATCCCCTCCTACCAGTGGGTGGTGAAGGGCGGCTGGAACATCGCCGATTGCGCCGCAAGGTCCTATGACGTCGAAGGCATGCATGTCGGCACCGTCGCGGCCGGCCGCATCGGCCTGGCCGTGCTGCGCCGCCTGAAGCCGTTCGACATGCACCTGCACTACACCGACCGGCACCGCCTGCCGGAAGCGGTGGAGACCGAGCTGGGCCTGACCTGGCATCCGACCGCCGAGGACATGGTCAAGGTCTGCGACGTCGTCACCATCAACGCGCCGCTGCATCCGGAGACCGAGAACCTGTTTGATGCCAAGCTTCTGTCCAAGATGAAGCGCGGCGCCTACCTCGTGAACACGGCCCGCGCCAAGATCGTCAACCGCGATGCCATCGTCGCGGCGCTGGAGAGCAGCCAGCTGGCCGGTTACGCCGGCGACGTCTGGTTCCCGCAGCCGGCCCCGGCCGACCATCCGTGGCGGACCATGCCGCATCACGGCATGACGCCGCACATCTCCGGCACCTCGCTGTCGGCCCAGGCGCGCTACGCCGCGGGCACGCGCGAGATCCTGGAATGCTGGTTCGAGGGCCGGGCGATCCGTGACGAGTACCTGATCGTGGACGGCGGCAAGCTGGCCGGGACCGGGGCGCATTCCTACAGCGCCGGCAACGCCACCGGCGGGTCCGACGAAGCCGCCCGCTTCAAGAAGACCGCCTGAAGTCGGCGGCTTCGTGAAGACCGCCTGACCTGAGGCCGTGAAGCCGGCCGGTGCGGGTTCGCACCGGCCGCGCGCCGGAGATCCTGATGTCATCATCCGATCCGATCCCGGACGCCCTGCCGGCGGCCGGCTTTTCCATGCGCGTCCTGCTGGCCCGGATGCGTGGCGCCCGATTACGCAAGCATGGTGCGCCGCCGGCCGCGGTGCCGCTGCCCCAGGCGCTGACGGCCGGGCTGGGCGGCGTGGTCGCGATCGGCCTCCTGACCCTGCTGGCGACACTATCCGGCGCGCCGCTGCTGCTTGCCCCGTTCGGCGCCACTTGCGTGCTGGTCTTCGCCTTGCCGGACAGCCCGCTGGCCCAGCCGCGATCCGTGATCGGCGGCCATCTGCTGTCGACGCTGGTCGGCCTCGCCGCGCTGCATCTGTTCGGCGGCGGCGTCTGGGCGCCGGCGCTGGCGGTCGGTGCCGCCATCGCGCTGATGCAGCTGACCCGCACCACCCACGCCCCGGCCGGCGCCGACCCGCTGGTCGTGCTGCTCAGCGGCGCGCCCTGGTCGTTCCTGGTCGCGCCGGTGCTGGTCGGATCGGTGCTGCTGGTCTGCTGCGCCCTGCTGTTCAACACCCTGGGGCCGGGTCGCAGCTATCCCCGCTATTGGCTGTAGCCGCTGCCGCAGCGCCCCGTCCGGAGCGCTGCGGCAACAGGACGCCGGTCAGCGATAGTAGCCGCCGTAGCCGTATGGGGCCGGGCGGGCATAGACCACGGCCGGCCGGCCATAGTAAGCGGGCCGAAGCGGGTAGACGACACAGCCGGCCAGGGAAACGGCTGCGATGAGCCAGATACTGAGTTTGAGCAGGCGTGCTGGTGCGCGCGACATTGGCAAAATCTCTCCGGCAACTCTCCACGCCCGGTTGGGCGCGTGAAGACTGCACGTGCGGAGCGTTTCCCTTCCGTCGTTCAAATCGATACTTTACCGCGAGTTAATCGTCATCCGGCACGCCGCCGACAGTCTTTGGCGTCTCGAAGGCAACGAGACGGCCGGGGCCGGCGGCATCGGCCCAGCGATCGCCCGGCAGCTCGATCACCGCCAGCCCGGCGGTCGGATATTTCGCGGCCAGCCGGGCCAGTGCCGCCGGGTCGCCATCCGTCGCCAGCCGGCGCGACAGCTGCCCCAGGTCCGGGTTGTGCCCGACCAGCAGCACCGTCGCCGCAGTATCCGGCGCCCGGCGCAGCCAGGCCAGCACCCCGGCGCCGCCGGCCAAATATAGGCCGCGCTCGAAACTCGTCTCCGGCGCGATGCCCCAGGCCTCCAGCACCAGCTCCAGGGTCTGCCGCGCCCGGGTCGCGGTCGAACACAGCACCAGGTCGGGCACTGGGCCATGTGCCTTCAGCCACCCCCCCATCAGCGGCGCAGCGGCACGGCCGCGCGGCGCCAGCGGCCGGTCGTGGTCGCCCAGGCTGGGGTCGGCCCAGTCGGATTTCGCATGCCGCAGCAGGATCAGGGTCTTCATCACGCAAAGCCGGGGTTTGAGAAAGGCGGGCCGAGTCATACCCTGCGCGACGGGCGATGTATCGTCCAGACGATGCCGACAGAGATGCCGGCCCGCCGGCTGCAGGAGATGGGATGACCGACCAACCCGGAGTGTACTTCGCCAAGGGCCAGCACGAACATCGGCTGCTGCTCGGCCTCGGCAACCGCCACGGGCTGATCGCCGGCGCCACCGGCACCGGCAAGACGGTGTCGCTCAAGGTCCTGGCCGAAGGGCTCAGCAACGCCGGCGTGCCGGTCTTCGTCGCCGATGTGAAGGGCGACATCGCCGGCATCTGCCAGCCGGGCGCCGCCAACCCGAAGATCGCCGAACGGGCCAAAGCGCTGGGCCTGGGCGAATTGCAGTATCGCGGCTTCCCGACGGTGTTCTGGGATCTCTATGGCAAGCAGGGCTATCCCGTCCGCGCCACGGTGGCGGAGATGGGGCCGCTGCTGCTGTCGCGGCTGCTCCAGTTGAACGACACCCAGGAAGGCGTGCTGAACATCGCCTTCAAGGCGGCGGACCAGGAAGGGCTGCTGCTGCTCGACCTCAAGGACCTGCAGGCGCTGCTGGCCTATATGGCCGAGAACGCGTCGAAGTTCACCGGCGTCTACGGCAACGTCTCCAAGGCCTCGGTCGGCAGCATCCAGCGCCAGCTCCTGGTGCTGGAGCAGCAGGGCGCCGAGTCTTTCTTCGGCGAACCCGCGCTCGACCTGATGGATCTGATCCGCACCACCTCGGACGGGCGCGGCGTGGTCAATGTGCTGGCGGCGGAAACCCTGATCCAGGCGCCCCGGCTCTACGCCACCTTCCTGCTGTGGCTGCTGTCCGAGCTGTTCGAACGCCTGCCCGAGGTCGGCGACCCCGACAAGCCGAAGCTGGTGTTCTTCTTCGACGAGGCGCACCTGCTGTTCGACGACGCGCCCAAGCCGCTGGTCGAGAAAGTCGAGCAGGTGGTGCGGCTGATCCGCTCCAAGGGCGTCGGCGTCTATTTCGTCACCCAGAACCCGATCGACGTGCCGGACAAGGTGCTGGCCCAGCTCGGCAACCGGG
>NZ_JBYRFX010000889.1:0-6057 GCF_057815775.1 Inquilinus sp. | reverse complement strand
AGATGTCCCAGGCGCTGCACGATGGACAGGCCCAGGCCAAGCCCGCGGCTCCGCTCACGCGCGGCGTTGTCGAGCTGGTGGTACTCCTCGAAGATCGCCTGCAATTCCCCACCGGGGATGCCGACCCCGGTGTCCCAGATCTCGATGCTCAGCGTCCCCGCGCGCCGGCGGCAGCCGAGCAGCACCTTGCCCTGCTTGGTGTATTTCAACGCGTTCGACAACAGGTTGCGGATCATCTGCTCCAGCAGGCGCGGATCCGTGTCGACCGACAGGCCGCACGGGACCACATGCAGGGCGAGCCGCTGGGCCTGCGCATGATAGGTGAATTCGTCCTTCAACCGCTCCAGCAGGTCATTGATCGGGAACTGGACGCTTTCGGCGTTTACAGTCCCGGCTTCGATCTGGTTGATGTCGAGCAGCGCATTCAGCATGCCCGTCATCGCGCCCAAGGTCTCGTCGAACCGGGCGACCAGCTTCCGGGCCTTGTCGTCCTCGACGTTCTTCGCCAGCAGCCCTTGCAGCAGGGTCAGGGTCTGCAACGGCTGGCGAAGGTCGTGGCTCGCGGCGGCAAGGAAGCGCGACTTCGCGACGGTCGCCTGCTCCGCCTGCCGCCGGGCCGCCTCCAGCGCATCCGCCGCATGCCGGCGCTCTGTGATGTCGGCGAAGGTGATGACGACGCCCTCGACCCCATTGTCCTGGGTGCGATAAGGCAGGATGCGCCGGAGATACCAGGCGCCGCTCTGCGCTTCGATCTCCCGTTCGATCGGCGCGAGGGCCTGCAGCACCGTGCGGGCATCGGTCAGAAGGGCACCGTCCGCCGCCAGCGAACTGAGGTCTGCCAGCGGCCGGCCGACATCGCCAGGAATGACATTGAACAGCGACTTGGTCGCGGGGGTGAAGAACCGGATGTTGAGGGCGGTGTCGAGGAACAGCGTCGCCACGTCGGTGCTGTAGAGAACGTTCTGCAGATCGTTGGAGGTGGTGCGCTGCCGCTCTAGCGTTTCCTGGAGCTGACTGTTCAGCGCCGTCAGCTCCTCGTTCAACGACTGCAATTCCTCCTTCGACGTGATCAGTTCCTCATTCGTCGACTGGTATTCCTCGTTGACGGACAGGGCCTCTTCGTTGATCGCCTTCTGTTCCTCGCTCGAAATCTCGAGGTTGCGAATGGCGCCCTGGAGCTCCGTTCTGGTGACATCGAGTTCATGCTCGAGTTCGGCGACCCGAGGCCCGCGTCCCGGAGCACCGGGGCGGCCCGCTCCGCGCTCCCGCTTCGGTTCGTCGACGAAGCAGATCAGCAGCAGTTCCTCGCCTTCGCTCAGGACCGGCTGCACGGCGATACTGAACGAACCGGCGGCGCCGTCGTGGTCGGTCCGGCCGCCACTGACGACAATGCGCGTGTTCTCGTGGCTGGCCCGCTGGATCGCCGCACGCAGCTTGGTGCGCAGGCCCTCGCGCGCCATCGCCAGCAGATCATGCGTCGGGTGGCCCGGCGCCATGCGCAGATAGCGGTCGGTCGGCCCCAGGGAATAAAGGCATTCGTGTTTGCGGTTGATCAGGACCGCCGCCGGCGCGTAGGCCTCCATCACCAGCCGCCGGCACAGATCGGCGAGCACGGCCTGGCGCGACGGCACCGGGCCCTGGCCCGGGCGCGTCGGGACCCGCACACCATCGCCGGCCCCTGCCGGCAAGCCAAAATCGCCCGGCCGGCCGCGGCCGACATGCCGATACAGCCGCTCCGGCTTGGAGATCACGTCGAACCGGCTGTCGGCATTGCCGATCGTCTCCGAACCGCCGAGCAGGAGGACGCCGCCCTCGCGCAACGCGAAGTCGAACAGCGAGATGACCTTCGCCTGCGCCTCGGGGCGGAGATAGATCAGCAGATTCCGGCAGGACACCAGGTCGAGGCGCGAAAAGGGCGGGTCGGCCAGGACGTCCTGGACGGTAAAGACCACCGCGGCGCGCAGCTCGGGCGACACCCGGTAGCCGTGGTCTTCCTTCGAGAAGAAGCGGGCCAGCCGCGCCGGCGAGACATCCGCTTCGATCGTTTCGGGATAGAGGCCTTCGCGGGCCTTCGCGACCGCGTCGGGGTCGACATCGGAGGCGAAGACCTGCAGCTTGACGTTGTGCTTCGCCGCGGTGATCTGCTCGCGGAACAGCATGGCGAGGGAATAGGTCTCCTCGCCCGTGCTGCATCCGGCGATCCAGAGGCGCAGCGGGTGATCGGCCGGCTGGCCGCGGACCAGGTCGGGAATGATCTTCGCCGCCAGCAGATCGAACACCTTCGGATCCCGGAAGAAGCTGGTGACGTTGATGAGCAGGTCCTTGGCGAGAAGCTCGAGTTCGCGGGAGTCGCGGCCCACGGTGTCGAGATACCGCTCCATGTCATCGGCCTCAATCCCGGCCATCGCCATCCGCCGTTCCATCCGGCGCTGCAGCGTCCCCGGCTTGTACAGCGTGAAATCATAGGCAGTCCTGGTGCGCAGGAGGTCGATGATCTGCGGAAACCAGGCCTGCGCCTTGTCCGCCAGCGCCAGACGGTCAGTTCCGTGAGCGGAATTCAGCCTCCGGCCGTGCTCGGCCAGGGCATCGGGAATCCCGGCAACCGGAAGCACGAGATCAACCACACCCGTCGCGATCGCGCTGCGCGGCATGCCGTCATAGCCGGCTTCGTCCGGGGCCTGGGCGATGACGAGGCCGGATTTGGCCTGCACCGCCTTCAGCCCGAGGCTGCCGTCGGCCCCGGTTCCCGACAGGACCACGCAGACGGCGCGCGGGCCGTATTCTTCCGCCAGGGAGTGCAGCAGAAAGTCGAATGGCAGGCGCAGGCCGTGACGTGCCGGGGGGGGCGAAAGGTGCAGGACGCCATCAGCGACCGACAGATAATGCCCCGGCGGAATGACATAGAAATGCTCGCGCTCGACCGGCATCCCATCCGTGGCCTGCCGCACGGTCATCGCCGTGTGGCCAGCCAGCAGATCCACCATCATGCTTTCATGGGTCGGATCGAGATGCTGGACTAGGATGAAGGCCATGCCGGTCTCGGCGGGCAAACTGTCCACCAGCTTGCCGCAGGCCTCAAGTCCCCCGGCCGAAGCGCCGATGCCGACGATCGGGAAGTCCCCGGATCGCGCCTGCGAGGCGTGCCGGCTCGGTCGCGGCCGGGCCGCTTCAGCCCGCTGCGGACGGCGTCCCGCCATTTTGCATGTGTCTCATAGGATTGCCTCCCGTCGGGAGGACCGCCCCGACGATATCACACATCCCGGCAGCGATGATGCGCAGCACATCGGTTCGATGCGGCAAGGTGTGGCTGCGTAGTTTCCGAGCCTGCCTCGGATGGCGTCCTGCCTCTATGGTCGGAGACATCGACAAACCGTGGCACTGCCGGAGGCGAAGTGGACCAGATCGGAGCGCTCCGCGTCCTGATCGTCGAGGACGAAGCCATCATCGCCATGCTGCTGGCCGAGGTGCTCGCTGGAATCGGCTATGAGGTCTGCGCCATCGAGGCCACAGAGGCCGGTGCGGTGGCGGCCGCGCTTCACTGCCGGCCGGATCTGATGATCGTCGATGTGCGGCTGAGCGACGGCAACGGCATCTCGGCCGTCGAGCAGATTCTCCGGACTGGCCCGGTTCCGCATGTGTTTGTCGGTGGCGAGCTTTCCACCGTCCAGGCGCTGAGGCCGGACGCGGTGGTGCTGCGGAAACCGTTCCGCGAGACCGACCTGGTCCAGGCCATTCAGCGAGCGCTCGATGGCGTGGCCGTCTTGTAAGGACCGGCCCGTCGCGGGCAGCGGTAACGACCTCAAGCGATGATCCCCTGCCCTCGCAGGAAAATAAGCAGACCCGACCCTGAGTATTTTCCGAGTCTGCCTTCGGCGATCCGGGGCCGGCTATCGTTGCGGCTGCCGAGCATTTGATCGGGCGGCCGGTATTGCGTCCGTGCCGCCGGCCCCCTCGATGGAGGCGCTGCCGTGACCCAGCTGACTCGCCTGGCCTTCATCGGCAACTCGCTGCCGCGCCGTTGTGGGATCGCCACCTTCACCACCGACCTGCAGCAGGCGGTCGCGACCTCGAATCCGGAAATCGAGACCTCGATCGTGGTGATGAACGATCATGGCCACGCCCACGACTATCCGGCCGCCGTTCGCCTGCAGGTCGGCGATGAGACCATCGAAGATTACGTGCGGGCGGCCGATTTCCTGAATGCCGGCCGGTTCGACGTGGTCTCGCTCCAACATGAATTCGGCATCTTCGGTGGCGAGGCCGGCATTCACATCCTGGCGCTGCTGTCGCGGCTGACCATGCCGATCGTCACCACGCTGCACACAGTGCTGGCCGAGCCGACGCCGGTGCAACGCCGCGTGCTCGCCCGGATCATCGACCTGTCGGCCAGGGTCATCGTCATGGCCGAGAAGGGCCGCGAGTTGCTACTGACGATGTATGCGGTGCCGGCGGACAAGATCGACGTCATCCCGCACGGCATTCCCGACGTCGCCTTCGTCGAGCCCGACCAGGCGAAGGCCAAATTCGGCTTCGCCGGGCGGCCCGTCATCCTGACCTTCGGCCTGCTGTCCCCCAACAAGGGCATCGAAATCATGATCGATGCCATGCCCTTGATCCTGCAGAGCCGGCCTGATGCGGTCTATGTCGTGCTCGGTGCGACCCATCCCAATCTCATCCGCGATCAGGGCGAGGCCTACCGCGAAAGCCTGGCAGCGCGGGTGCGGAACCGTGGCGTCGAAGATCATGTCGTGCTGCTGGACCAGTTCGTCGATCGGACCACGCTGCTCGACTTCATCGCCATGTGCGACGTCTACGTCACGCCCTATCTCAGCGAGGCGCAGATGACGTCGGGCACCCTGGCCTACAGCTTCGGGCTGGGCAAGGCGGTGGTCTCGACCCCCTACTGGCACGCGCAGGAACTGCTGGCCGACGGCCGCGGCATCCTGGTTCCATTCGGTGATGCGCCGGCCATCGGCCGCGAGATCGCGGCGCTGCTGACCGACGATGATCGGCGGCAGGCCATGCGCAGGCGCGCCTACGCCAGCAGCCGGTCGATGACCTGGCCGCGGGCCGCGGACCGCTACCTGGCCGTATTCGAGCGGGCCCGGCCGGTCCAGCGCCTGAGGGTGATCGAGCGGCCCGGCCAGATCACACCTGCGACGGACGGCGTCGCTGCGCCGGAGATGCAGCTCGGCCACTTCCTGTCCATGTGCGACGACACCGGGCTGTTCCAGCACGCGGTCCACTCGGTGCCCGACCGGGCCCATGGCTACTGCGTCGACGACAATGCCCGCGCCCTGCTGGTGGCCTGCGCCTTGAACCATCCACGCGAGGCGCGTCTGCCGGAGCCGCTGACGGCTCGGCTTGCCGCCTTCATTCAGCATGCCTGGAATCCCGATACCAAGCGGTTCCGCAACTTCATGAGCTTCGACCGGCGCTGGCTTGAGGATCGCGGCTCGGAGGACAGCCATGGGCGAACGCTGTGGGCCCTGGGCGAATGCGCCCGCAGCGGCGCCAGCGCATCGCGGCGGCGCTGGGCCATCGCCCTGTTTGCCGAGGCGCTGCCGTCGATCGAGGACTTCCGCTCGCCCCGCGCCTGGGCCTTTACGCTGCTCGGGCTGGACGCCTATTGCGCCGTGGTCGCCGAGGACACCCTGGCCAAGCGGATTCGCCACGACCTCGCGGACCGGCTGATGTCCCTCCTGGCGGCGGTCGAGACCCCGGATTGGGTATGGTTCGAGGACGGGCTCACCTATGACAATGCACGCCTGCCTCAGGCCCTGATCGCCACGGGAATGTCGACCCATGCGCCCACCTATGTCGATGCCGGCCTCAGGTCCTTGCGCTGGCTGATGTCGCTCCAGACGACACCGGCCGGCCTGTTCCGGCCGATCGGCTCATCCGGCTTCGGCACCAGGCGGTCGCTGCCGCAGGCTTTCGACCAGCAACCACTGGAGGCCGCGGCGACGATTTCTGCCTGCTTGGCGGCATGGCACGCTGATGGCGACGCCGCGTGGAAATCCGATGCAGCGCGCGCCTTCGCCTGGTTCCTCGGCG
>NZ_JBYRFX010000888.1:0-4767 GCF_057815775.1 Inquilinus sp. | reverse complement strand
TCACGATCGCTCCTTTCGGACACGCCCCGTCACGCCCGCATCGGCGCTCGGGGCCGGGATTCTCCAGCAGAGACTGCACAGCGGCGCGATTGGTGGCTATGGCAAAGCGCCGCCCGGGCCGCGGCAGCGACGAAATGTCAGGCGAAGCGGCGGCCGCGCCGTGTGGCCGCGCCAGGGAAGGCCCGCTTGACAATCCCGCGGGCGGCGGGCGACTGTCCGGCCATGACCTCCGGCCGCTCCCTGTTCGCGAAAGCCAAAAAAGCCCCGCTTGCGGGGACCGGAGATCACTGCCCGCGGTAACCCGCCGCGCGCTTCAGGATCCACCAGACCCCGCCGGTTCGGACGGGGTCTTGTCGTTTCTGCGCCATCCCCGTCTCCGGCCCTGTACCCCAGGAGACGAACGATGCCCCTTTCCGCCCCCACTGGCCTCTGGCTGCCGCTGATCACCCCGTTCCGCGACGGCGCCCTGGACGAAGCGTCACTGCGCCGGCTGGTCCGGCATTATGCCGCCGGCCCGGTCGACGGGCTGATCCTCGCCGCCACCACCGGCGAAGGCATGACGCTCGACGCCGGGGAGACCGCGCGCGTGGTCGCGATCGCGGCGGAAGAATGCCGGCTGCCGCTTATTCTCGGCCTGTCCGGCAGCGACACGCGCAAGCTGGTCAAGGAGCTGCCCAGCACCGCCGGCTGGCCGGTCGACGGATACCTGATCGCCTGCCCATATTATGTCCGCCCATCGCAGGAAGGCCTGGTCGGCCACTTCTCGGCCCTGGCCGACGCGACGGACCGGCCGATCCTGATCTACAACATCCCCTACCGGACCGGCGTCAATCTGGGCAACGAGGCCATGCGGCGCCTGGCCGAACGGCCGAACATCGTCGGGGTCAAGGATTGCTGCGCCGACGCCCGGCAGTCCTTCGAACTGCTGCGCGACCGGCCGGCCGGCTTCTCGGTGCTGACCGGCGAGGACGCGCTGTTCTACACCGCCCTGACCCAGGGCGCCGATGGCGGCATCCTGGCCTCGGCCCATGTCGAGACCGCGGCTTTCGCAGCGATCCGCGCCCTGCTGCTGGCCGGCGACCAGCCGGGCGCCCTTGCCGCCTGGCGGGACCTGTCCGAGCTGCCGCGGCTGCTGTTCGCCGAGCCGAGCCCGGCGCCGATCAAGCATTGGCTGTGGCGCACTGGCCTGATCGACAGCCCGGAGCTGCGCCTGCCGATGACCGGGGTCAGCAACGCCCTCGCCGCCCGTCTCGACCGCGAGATCGACCGCCGCCGGCCGGCCAGGGTCTAGATCGCGGCCCGCAAGGCCTGCACGAAGGTCTCGAAGTCCTGTTTGCTCGCGAAACGATTGGCGGCAAGCAGGATTTTCCCGCCTTGGTGGTGGACATTCAGAATGGCGCGCCCGCGGCTCCCTTCGATGGACAGCGACGTGATGGCGTTGATCGGCACCGTCATCTCCTCACTCAGAAATCGACCCGGGGCGGAGAGGGCCTCGGACGACAGAGAAACGGCCTTCAGGCCCCGAAGCCTGGCGATGAGAGCCACGATCGCGAGCACCGCCCCGCCCAGGCAGAGCGCTGCCATCAGGCCCTCGAATAGCGTGGCCGATGCGACGTCGAGCTTGATAAGCCCGCTTATGATGAGGCCTGTGTCATTGGACCCCGCGATCCCGGCCATGAAGGCCGCGCTTGCCAGGCAGACAGCCACGGCGAGGATGAGAAGCGGAGCCTGCGGGTCGTAGGCAAAGCTCCGGCTGCGGGCAGGCGCTGGCGGCGAAGAAGCTCCGAAGGACCGGCTCGGTTCATCATCCAGCCCCGGGATGGGACGCACCTGCGCCTGAACATCCAGCCGCGCAGCCTCGATCATGCCGCCGATGTTTCGGAGGTAGCCGGTATCGGGTGACCGCAGGAACAGGGGCCGCCTGGATGCAAAGCTGACGACAAGCGACTGCCGCCGAAATAAGGACCACAGGCGCACCACGACGAACAGGCCGATCAGCCCCATGATGCCACGGGAGCCGAGCACGCCGACCAGGCCGACTGACGCGATCAGCCCGAGCGTGCTGGCGACGTTGACGAGTTGGACATAGGGAACCTTGAGCACGACGGACGATACGGACTGAAGATCGTATTCCGTGCCACGCCAGCGGAATGAGGCGGGCCGAAGCGTGAATTCCTCGTCCTCGTAGAGCGTCCGGATCACGGGCTATCCTTTGCAGATGCAGTGATTTCCTACCGTCCCAGGAAGGCGATACTGCGGCAGATCAGCGGCGAAAGACGGGTGGCGCGGCCATCGCCGCCGCGGTGCTTCGCTGAGGCCTAGCTGGCTTGTCCTGGCCCCGGCCGGGCGATCAGCCGGTCGACCGCGTGCGGCTGCAGTTGGGCGTCGATCACCAGCCGGGCGGCGCCGAGCAGCCCGGCGGTTTCGCCAGAGCGGGCGGCGACGATGCGCAGGTCGCGCGTCGCCAGCGGCAGGCAGCGCTGGTAGACGATCTCGCGCACGCCGGCCAGCAGGTGCTCCCCCGCTCGGGACAGGGTACCACCGATGACGATGACGCTGGGGTTCAGCACGCTGACCACATCAGCCGCGACCTCACCCAGCACCCTGCCCGCCTGGCGCACCAGGCTGATCGCCTCCGGCCGGTTGCGCTCGACCAGGGCCAGCACGTCGCGCGCATCCCGGGCCTCAAAGCCGCGGGCGCGCAGGTCGCGGGCGATGGCCCAGCCGGCGGCATAGGCCTCGACGCAGCCCAGCTTGCCGCAGCGGCACAGCGGCGCCTCGGCATCGCGCAGCTGGATATGGCCGACATCGCCCGCCGCCCCGCGGGCGCCGCGATGCATCCGGCCATCGGTGACGATGCCGCTGCCGATGCCGGTGCCGGCCTTGATGAACACCAGCTGACCCTCATCCGGCCAGAACTGGCGGTGTTCGGCCAGAGTGCGCAGCCGGACGTCGTTCTCGGCGAAGACCGGCACGTCGTATTCGCCGGCGAACCAGCCGGGAATGTCGAAATCGTCCCAGCCGGTCATGACCGAAGGGCCGACCACCCGGCCGGCGCCATAGTCGACCGGGGCCGGCAGGCTGAGGCCAATGCCCAGCACGTCGCGCGCCGGCCGGCCGATCTCCGCCAGCAAAGCGCGGAACTGTTCGGCGATCCAGGTCAGGATCGACAGCGGCCCGCGGCCGACCTCGAGGTCGCCCAGCCGTTCGGCCAGCACGGTCGGGCCCAGATCGGTGGCCGCGACCCGGATGCGTGTCTCGCCGACGTCCGCCACCAGCACGATTCCGAAGCCTTCGTTCAGCTTCAGCACCCGCGCCGGCCGGCCGCCGCTGGCCTGGGTCTCCGCCGTCTCATGCAACAGCCCGGCATCGAACAGCACGCCCAGGCGCTGGGCGATGGTGGCGCGCGACAGGTCGGAGATTCGGGCGAGATCGGCCCGCGACCGGGCTTGGCCGGACAGGATCAGCGACAGCACATGGCCGGCACCGGCGGTGCCCAGGGCATGGATCTCGGGGGCTGGCTGTCGCATGGCGCTTCCTAGCAGGCCGCACCGGCGAAGGCTACGTGCGGCCCACGCCATTAATGATCGTTTTCATTCAAAAGATCCAGATGATCGGATTGACTCCGAGCAAAAGTCGGATTTATCGTCGGGATGTCGGACAGCCGTCCGGCCAATGAGCAGGGTCGGCGCCGCAGAAGCGGCGACCCGCAAACAGGAGGAAACCGCGATGATCCGATCGCTCACGCCCGTGGTTGCGTTTTCTTAGAGATCCGCGACGCCGTTTGGCCGCCGCCTCGCCGGCCTGGTCGCCGCCGGCGCCATCGCCTTGGCCCTGGCCGGCGGCAGCACCGCCGCCCTGGCGCAGGAGGCCATCGTCGGCCTCGTCACCAAGACCGAGGTCAACCCGTTCTTCGTCAAGATGCGCCAGGCCGCCGAAGCCGAAGCCAAGGCGAAAGGGCTGAAGCTGATCGCCCGCGCCGGCAAGTTCGACGGCGACAATGAGGGCCAGGTGGCCGCGATCGAGGACCTGATCAGCGCCGGCGCCAAGGGCATCCTGATCACCCCGAACAACTCCAGCGGCGTGCTGGGCGCGGTCAAGAAGGCGCGCGACGCCGGCATCCTGGTGATCGCGCTTGATACCGCGACCGACCCGGCGGATGCGGTCGACGCCACTTATGCCACCGACAATTTCCAGGCCGGGGTGCAGCAGGGCCAGTATGCCCGCAAGGCCCTGGGCGACCGGGCGCCGAAGCTGGCGATGCTGGACGGCACGCCGGGCGGCACGGTCGACACCTTCCGCCATGACGGCTTCCTCAAGGGCTTCGGCATCGCCGAGGGCGACGCCGTCATCGTCGGCAAGCAGAACACCAACGGCGCCCAGGACAAGGGCCAGACGGCGATGGAGAACCTGCTGTCGGCCCATCCCGACATCAACGTCGTCTACACCATCAACGAACCCGCCGCCCAGGGCGCCTATGCCGCGGTCAAGGCGGCCGGCAAGACCGACGACATCGTCATCACCTCGATCGACGGCGGCTGCCTGGGCGTCAAATACGTCAAGGACGGGCGTGTCGCCGCCACGGTGATGCAGTTCCCCTACAAGATGGCGCAGATGGGCGTCGACGCCGTGGCCGAATACGCCAAGACCGGCGCGAAGCCGAATGGCTTCGTCAACACCGGCTCGTTCCTGATCACCGGCAAGCCCCTGCCCGGGCTTGACTCGAAGGATCTGGAATTCGGAGAGAAGAACTGCTGGGGCTGATCG
>NZ_JBYRFX010000887.1:0-2341 GCF_057815775.1 Inquilinus sp. | reverse complement strand
ACCTTGTAGTCCAGGCCCGGCGGGAAGTCCTTGGCCAGGGTCTGCATGGTGCCGAGCACTTCGCTTTCCACCGCCAGGGAATTCGCCCCGGGCTGCGCGAAGATCAGCAGCGGCAGGCCCGCGCCCCGATCCATGTAGCTGGTTGATCCGTAATCCGCGGCGCCGATCTCGACCCGGCCGATGTCGCGGACACGCGTCACCCGCCCGGCATCGTCGGACTTCACCACGATGTCGGCGAACTGGTCGGGCGTGGACAGGCGGCCCAGGGTCTGGACGTTGATCTGGTACGCCTCCTTCGACGGCACCGGAGGCTGGTTCAGGATGCCGGCGGAGACCTGCAGGTTCTGCGCCCGCAAGGCGGCCAGCACCTCGCTGGCATCGAGGTTCCGGGCGGCGACCTTGTCCGGGTCGAGCCAGATCCGCATGGCGTATTCGCGCGCGCCCTGGAACTGCACATCGCCGACGCCCGGCAGCCGGGCCAGCGCGTCCTTCACATGCAGCGTCGCGTAATTCGACATGTAGAGCGTGTCGCGCGAGTCGTCCGGTGAATAGAGGTGGACGGCCAGCAGGATGTTCGGCGTCGACTTCCGCACCTGCACGCCCAGGCGCTGGACGTCGTCGGGCAGCCGCGGCAGCGCATCCTGGACGCGGTTCTGCGTCAGCATCTGCGCTACGTTCAGATCGGTGCCGATCTGGAACGTCACGGTGACCGTCAGCTTGCCGTCGCCGGTCGACTGGCTGCTGAGATACAGCATGTTCTCGACGCCGTTGATCTGCTGCTCGAGCGGCGTCGCCACGGTGCGCGAGACGGTTTCGGCCGACGCGCCCGGATAGGTCGTCGTCACCTGCACGGTCGGCGGCACGATCTCCGGGTACTGCGCGATCGGCAGGATGAAGAGCGCGCCGAGGCCGACCAGGGTCAGGAAGGTGCTGAGGACGGTCGCGAAGATCGGCCGGTCGATGAAGAAATGCGTGAGGCGCATGATGGCACCCCTCCTAGCTCTGGCCGTCGGAATCGGCGCTGTAGGTGATGGCGCCGTCCGTCGGCGCGACCTTGCTGCCGGGGACGGCCCGCACGATCCCGTCGATGATGACGCGATCCTCTGGCGCCAGCCCGGACCGGATCACCCGCAGCCCACCGCGCAGATCGCCTGTTTCAACTGGCTTGGGCACGACGGTGCCGTCGGCGGCGACCGTCAGCACGATGTGCTGCGACTGGTCGAGCAGGACCGCCGCATCGGGCACCAGGACCGTCGGCACGGCCGGCGCGACCGCCAGGCGAAGCCGCGCGAACTGGCCCGGCGTCAGGAACAGGTCCGGGTTGGACACCAGCGCCCGGGCATGGATGGTGCCACTGGACCGGTCGAGCGCGTTGTCGACGAATTCGAGCGTGCCCTGCCGCTTGAAGTTCGTCTCGTCGCTGAGGCTGATATCGACCTTGTCCGCCAGTGCCCCCAGGCTGGCCGCGCGCTGGCGCGAGAAGGTCAGGAAGTCGCTCTCGCTCATGTCGAAGTCGAGATGGATCGGGTCGAGCGAAACCAGGGTGGCCAGCAGCGTCGTCGGGCTGCTGGCGGAGCGGCTGCCGGCGACCAGGCTGCCGACCGACACCTGATGTTCGCCGATGCGGCCCGTAAAGGGCGCGACGATGCGGCTGTGGTCGACGTCGAACTGGGCGTCGCGAATCTGGGCCTTGGCGGCGTCGATCGCCGCCTGGGCGGATTGCTGGTCGGAGGTGCGCTGGTCGACGCTCTCGGCAGTGCCGTAGTCGGTGCGCTTCAGCGTCTGGGCGCGGGACAGTTGCACATTGGCGAGCGCCAGCTGCGATTGTGCCGCCGCCAGCTGGGCATTTGCCTGAGCCAGCCGGATCTCATAGGGGGTGGGGTCGATCACGAACAGCAGATCGCCCTGGTGGACGATCTGCCCATCCTGGAAATGGATCTCGGCCAAGGTGCCGCCGACCTGAGCCCGCAGCTCGACACGGTCGACCGCCGAGAACTGCCCGAGAAAGCCGATCCGGGTGTCGACATCGTGTACCAGCGGCCGGCTCACGGTCACCGGCGCCAGCGGGGCGGCAGCGGCCTGGGCCGCCGGGGCGGCGGCGCCCCGAGGGCCGAATTCAAACCAGGCCGCGCCGGCCAGGGCGATCACGGCCACGCCGACGGCCCAGGGCCAGATCCGCGATCGTGCGACGATGGAAGAGCGTATGGCCTCCTCCACCTCGGGCGGCTGACGGCTGATCTCATTCATGGCTCGCCCCGCCGCCTTGCGAAGGATCGATCTTCCTGGTCGTCGACGACGATCTGCGGCCCATCCATCACTCGGAATCCCTCGTTCTGCCCGC
>NZ_JBYRFX010000886.1:0-3771 GCF_057815775.1 Inquilinus sp. | reverse complement strand
CGCAGGATCATGCCGTTCAGGCAGTAGCCGCACTGGGCGCCCTGTTCCTCGATGAAGGCGCGCTGCACCGGGTGGGGGGCATCCACGGTGCCGAGGCCTTCCAGCGTCGTCACGGCATGGCCCGTCGTCGCGCCCACCGGCAGCACGCAGCTGCGCGCCGCCTTGCCGTCGACCAGCACCATGCAGGCGCCGCACTCGCCCAGGCCGCAGCCGTATTTGGGGCCGTTGAGCCCGAAGTCGTTGCGCAGGACATGCAGCAGGGGCGTGGCGGGATCGGCGGGGGACCGCATCTCCGCGCCGTTCACCTTCACAACGATGTCCGCCCTCGCGATCTTCACCGGGGTCCAGCCATGCTCACATACGGACGGCGAAGCGCGACAGCGCGATCAGGCCGCAGGCCAGTGTACATGTTTCCTCGGCAGGGCGACTCCAGCAGCAATCGATTATTGGCGCGCCTATTGTTGGCATACAAATGATTTTTGCGTCGAGAGCCCACACCCGGGCGGCGACCGGCCGCTCTGGGTGCGGGGCCCTTGGGAACGCCGTCGGGCTAGCCCTGCTTCGGTGCCATCCGTGCGCGCATGAAGGCGAGGTATTCGGCCTCCGAGGTTTCGCGGCGGGCGGCGACCAGCGGCTTGATGTCATCGGTGGCGACGTAGCGCAGCTGGTCCGTGCCGTCGGTGGCAGCGGTGAAGATCACCTCGGCCACCTCCTCGCTGGTCGAATCCGCTCGCGCGGCCCGCAGCCCGGCGAAGGTCTCCATCGCCTTCTCCAGGAAGGGCCGATAGTCGGGCAGGTCGGCCGACGTGCCAGCCTCCGCGGCGCTGCGTTCGCCGAAGCTGGTCTTGGTGACGCCGCCGGGTTCGACGATCTTCACCGCGATGCCCACCGACGCCAGCTCGTAGGACAGCGCTTCCGAGAAGCCTTCGAGCGCGAATTTGGAGGCGCAGTACAGCGAGATCATCGGCAGGGTGAAGACGCCAGCGCCGGAGCTGATGTTGATGATCGTCCCCGACCGGTTGGCCCGGAAATGCGGCAGGACGGCCCGGGTCACGTCCATGACGCCGAAGACATTGACGTCGAACTGCTCCTGGATCTTCTCGGGCGACGCCGCCTCGAACACGCCGAACAGGCCGAAGCCGGCATTGTTGACCAGGACGTCGATGCGGCCGAACCGGGCGATCGCCGTAGCCACGGCGGCGTCGATGCTGGCGCGGTCCTGCACGTCGAGCCGGGTGACCAGGACATAGTCGCCCAGGGTGGCCAGGGCGGCGCCCGCCTCCGGCCGGCGCATGGTGGCAACGACATTCCAGCCGCGGGCGGCGAACAGGCGGGCCGTGGCGTCGCCGAAACCGGTCGAACAACCGGTGATGAGAACGGTGCGGGTCATGAAAGGCTCCTTGGATGAGCCCTCCATATGACTGCACGGTGTTGTTGTGATAATCCGTTCAATCCTGGATGAGTTGATGAAAGCTGCCGTTTAATGGCCGACCTTGCCCTGGCCCAGCTGACCTTGGCAGAGCTCGCCGCCCTCGGCGCGGTCGCGACCCATCGCAGCTTCCGCGCCGCGGCGGCGGAGCTGGGCCTGCCGCCCTCCTCGCTGAGCCACATGGTGGCCAGCATCGAGCGGCGGCTGGGCGTACGCCTGTTCAACCGCACCACCCGCAGCGTCGCGGTGACCGAGGCGGGCGAGCAGTTCCTGGCGCGAATCCGGCCGGCGCTGCGCGAGATCGCCGATGCGGTGGAGACGGTGAACCGGTTCCGCGACACCCCCGCCGGGCTGCTGCGGCTGAACAGCTCCGAAGGCGGGTCGGCGCGGATCCTGCCGATCGTGCTGGGCTTCATGGCCGCCTATCCGGAGATGCGGGTCGACCTGGTCACCGAAGGCCGGATGATCGACATCGTCGCCGCCGGCTTCGATGCTGGCATCCGCCTGGCCGAGGCTGTGCCGCAGGACATGGTCTCACTGCCGCTGGGCATCGACGAGGCGATGATCGTGGTTGGTTCGCCGGATTATCTGGCGGTACGCGGCATGCCGCAGGCCCCGGCCGACCTGTTCGGCCATGATTGCATCCGCGCCCGCCTGCCGAGCGGAGCCATCCTGCGCTGGGAGTTCGAGCACCAGGGCGAGGAGATCCGGATCGACCCGCCCGGCCGGCTGACCATCGGCAGCCCGGAGTTGAGCCAGCAGGCCGCGCTGGCCGGCGCCGGGCTGGCCTTCGTCAGCGCCCGGACGGCGATGGCGGAGATCGAGTCAGGCCAGTTGCGGCAGGTCCTGGCGGAGTGGACGCCGCCCTTCCCGGGCCTGAGCCTGTATTACCCGCGCCAGCGGTTGCCTTCCGCCGGGCTGCGGGCCTTCATCGACCATTTCCAGGCGGCGCGGCGGCGCTGAATGCGCTTCCGCCCGCCCGGTGGCACTGCCGTCAGGCTGGGGTCAGGACGTGGACCGCCCGGGCGGCGAGCAGATCCTTGGCGCGCTCGCCATAGGCCTTCATGTGCGGCGCGACCGAATGCGCCTTCAGCGCCTCCGGGGTTTCCCACTTCTCGACCACGACGAGGACGTCGTCGCCGAAGCTGTCCGGGCTGCCGGCGAGGTCGACCGCCGGGCCGTATTCGATACAGCCGTCCTCGGCATGGACCGCGGGGATGACCTTGCGGAATTCCTCCAGCAGGGCGGCGCGCTTGCCGGGCTTGGCGGTGAGCAGGGCGATGACGTGAATCACTTGGGAGTCTCCGATGTTTTGCCGGATCCTATCCCCAGCGCGCACCCCGCCACCAGCCCTGCGGCACCGAAAGGTCGGACTTTTGTGGCCGTCGGCAGCTATGCGCTCACCAAGTCGACCACGAACGCTGCCGGCTGGCGCAAGGTCTGGTAAACGACGCAGTAGCGCTCGGTCAGCTTCAGCAGCGTGGCCCGCTGCTCCTCGGTCAGGTCGCCCTCGACGTCGAAGCGCAGCCGGATGGCGCGGAACCCGACCGGCGCATCCTTGGCGACGCCGAGCGTGCCGCGGAAGTCGAGATCGCCTTCGGCCGAGACCGTGCCGCCGGTGACCGGCAGGGCCAGCGCCGTGGCCACCGCCTTCAAGGTCACGCCGGCGCAGGCGACCAGCGCCTCGAGCAGCATGTCGCCGGAGCACAGCGACAGGCCGTCGCCGCCGGTCGCGGGGTGCAGCCCGGCCTCGGCCAGGGCGCGGCCGGTCTCGACCTTGCAGGTCACCCCTTCATCGCCCAGCCGCCCCTTGGCGCGCAGCGTGACCAGCGCCGACTCCGGCGCCTCACGATACCGGTCCTTCAGCGGCGCCTGCATGGCGCGCAGCGCATCGGAATCCATCGCCATTCTCTCAAGCCGTGACGGGTATGGCCGAAACCTGGGGCCCTGCGGCGCCCACATCGCGGCCGGCCGTCGCATCCCGCGGCGGCGCCAGCGACGATAGCACGGCTTCGCGCAGCGTCAGCAACTCCGGCGATCCTGCCCGTTCGGTGCGCGGCAGCGTCACCGCGACATCGGCGACGATGCGGCCCGGTCGGCCGCCCAGCACCACGATTCGGTCGGCCAGGGCCAGTGCCTCATCGATGTCGTGCGTCACCAGCATCAGGGTGGGCTGCAACCAGTCGCGGATCTCCAGCAGGTGCTGGTGCAGGTCGCGCCGGGTGAAGGTGTCGAGCGCGCTGAACGGTTCGTCCAGCAGCAGCACCTTCGGCTTCGCCACCAGGGCGCGGGCGATGGCGACGCGCTGGGCCATGCCGCCCGACAGCTGGCGCGGCCAGGCG
>NZ_JBYRFX010000885.1:0-2544 GCF_057815775.1 Inquilinus sp. | reverse complement strand
GCAGCGTGGCGTCGGGCCGGGACAGCTTGATCGCCACCGTCTTCGGGTCGACCACCACGACGTCGGCGACCGAGGCCAGCTCGCTCTTGCGCAGGCTGTCCGGCAGGGTGCGGGCGCGGTCGAGATTGGCCTTCACCGCGGCGGCGTCGATCACCGAGCCGTCCTGGAAGGTGGCACCCTCGCGCAGCGTGAGGGTCAGGGTCAAATTGTCGTCGCTCCACGACCAGGCGGTGGCCAGCTGCGGCACGAAGCCGAGCTCCGGCGTGATGTCGATCAGCTTGTCGCAGAGCGAGGCGAAGACGATGCGGCCGACGAAGGTGCGGGCCCGGTGCGGGTCCAGCACGTCGGGGTCTTCGTTCAGGCCGATCCGCAGCGTGGTCTGGCCATAGGCCGTGCCGCTGAGCAGCAGGCCGGCGAGCATGAGGAGAATGGGGCGTGCGCGCATGTGTGAGCCTCCTGTTCGGTTTCTTATGATCGGGCGAGCTGCGCCTGGCGGGCGCGGTACAGCGACAGCCGCGCCGCCAGGTTCGGCGGCGTCGGCGGGGCGGTCAGGGCGCCGCTGCCGGCATCCTGGATCTCGCGCCAGAAATGGCAGGCGACGCTGCGGCCGGGCGCCGCCTCCTCGGCCACCGGCCGGGCCTCGCTGCACAGCGGCTTGGCGTGCGGGCAGCGGGTGTGGAAGCGGCAGCCGGGCGGCGGCGCGGTCGGGCTCGGCACGTCGCCCTGCAGCAGGGTCTTGGCCCGGCGGCCGGCCGGGCTGGGCACCGGGATCGCCTTCATCAGCGCCTGGGTGTAGGGGTGCAGCGGCGCATCGAACAGCGCGTCGACCGGCGCCTGCTCGACGATCTCGCCGAGATACATCACCGCCACCCGGTCGCTCATGTGCCGGATCACGGCCAGGTCGTGGGCGACGATCACCAGGGTCAGGCCGAACTGTTCCTTCAGTTCCTCCAGCAGGTTGATCACCTGCGCCTGGATCGAGACATCGAGGGCCGAGACCGGCTCGTCGCCGACGATCAGCACCGGCTGCCCGGCCAAAGCGCGGGCGATGCCGATGCGCTGGCGCTGGCCGCCGGAGAATTCATGCGGATAACGGCCGGCATGGTCCGGCAGCAGGCCGACGATGCGCAGCAGCTCCGCCACCCGCTCGCGCCGCTCGGCCCGGGGGGCCAGGCGGTGCAGCCAGATCGGCTCGCCGACGATATCGCCCACGGTCATGCGCGGGTTCAGCGAGGCGAAGGGGTCCTGGAAGATGATCTGCAGCTCGCGCCGCAGCGCCCGCATCTCGCGCGGGCTCAGCGCCGTCAGGCTGCGGCCGCGATAGACCACGTCGCCCGCGGTCGGTTCGATCAGCCGCAGCAGCAGTCGGCCCAGGGTCGACTTGCCGCAGCCGGATTCGCCGACCACGGCGAAGGTCTCGCCCCGCCGGATCGCCAGCGACACGCCGTCGACCGCATGCACCAGCGGTGACCCGCCCAGCAGGCTGCGCCCGCCGCCGAAGCGCTTGACCAGGCCTTGGGCCTCCAGAAGTGCTGTCTCGCTCATGCGGCGCCTCCGGCGTGCAGTTCCAGCGGCGCGAACCAGCAGGCGGCGCGGTGGTCCGGCCCGACCAGGGCGGCGGGCGGCGCCTCGGCGGCGCAGCGTGGCGCGGCGAAGGGGCAGCGCGGGGCGAAGCGGCAGCCGGCGGGCATGCGGTCGGCCGGCGGCACCGTGCCGGGGATGGTGGCCAGCCGCCCTTCGCGCCGGCCCAGCGACGGCACCGACCCCATCAGGCCGATGGTGTAGGGGTGCTGCGGGTCGGCGAAGATGGCGTCGACCGGGCCGGATTCGACGATGCGGCCGGCATACATCACCGCCACCTGGTCGGCGACCTCCGCCACCACGCCCAGATCGTGGGTGATCAGGATCATGGCGGTGCCGGTCTCGTCCTGCAGCCGGCGCACCAGCGCCAGGATCTGCGCCTGGATGGTCACATCCAGCGCCGTGGTCGGCTCGTCGGCGATCAGCAGCTGCGGCGCGTTGGCCAGGGCCATGGCGATCATGGCGCGCTGGCGCATGCCGCCCGACAGCTGGTGCGGATAGGCGTCCAGCCGCTTTTCCGGCGCCGGGATGCGCACCCGCTGCAGCATCTCCAACGCCCGGCCGCGGGCCTCGGTCCTGCCCATCGCCTTGTGCCGGCGGATGCCCTCGGCGATCTGGTTGCCGATGGTGAAGGCCGGGTTCAGCGACGTCATCGGCTCCTGGAAGATCATCGCCATCCGGTCGCCGCGGATGTCGGCGCGCTGCCGGTCGGTCAGGCGGAACAGGTCGCGGCCCTCGAACATGGCGGTGCCGGCGGTGACCCGCGCCACCGGCGGCAGCAGCCCCATCAGCCCCAGGGCGGTGATGCTCTTGCCGCAGCCGGATTCGCCGACGATGCACAGCGTCTCGCCGCGGGCGACGGAGAAGGAGACGCCGTCGACCAGGCTGTGGTCGCGGCCGAGCGACAGACTGAGGCTGAAATTCTCGACCGCCAGCACGGTCTCTCGGGCCGGGGCCACGGCG
>NZ_JBYRFX010000884.1:0-2846 GCF_057815775.1 Inquilinus sp. | reverse complement strand
ACGAGGCGTAGATCACGTCGAAGAAATGCGAGCCCTTGTGCACCTTGCCCAGCCAGCGCTCGTCCTCGATCTCGATGGCATAGCCCAGGTCTTGGAAATGGCCGAGGATGCGTGGGCTGTCGCCGGCCTTGCAGAAGATGTCGAGGTCCTTGGTCGGCCGCGAAATCCCGGTATAGGCGCTGACCGCATAGGTGCCGGCCAGCAGGAAGGGCAGGTCGGTCCCGCCCAGCTCCTGCAGCGCCTCGGTGTAGAAGGCCTCGGCCTGGGGGTCGGGCAGCGTCGGCGCGGCGGCGGCGATGATCGGTTTGATGGGCCGGTCCTCGGGTTGCGGCGAGCAAGTACCGAGTCAATCGCCCGGCGCCGCAACCAGTTCCCTACGCGGGCTATCAGCCCTCGTGCTTGGCGCAGAAGCCTTCCGCATCCAGCGACCGGAAATCGGCCATCGCGTCACGCAGCCGGTCATGCGGCCAGTCCCACCAGGCCAGGGCCAGCAACCGTGCCTCCACCGCCTCGCTGACACGGCGCCGGATCGGCTTGGCCGGGCTGCCGGCGACGATGGTGTAGGGCGGCACGTCACGGGTCACCACCGATCCGGCACCGATCACCGCGCCGGTGCCGACCGTCACGCCCGGCAGCACGATGGCGCCGTGGCCGATCCAGACGTCATGGCCGATGGTCACGGCGTTGCCGCGGCGCCAGGCGAAGAACTCGGTGTCGTCGGCCTCGCCCAGGCCGTAGGCGGCGGAGCGATAGGTGAAGTGGTGCTGCGTCGCCCGCCAGGTCGGGTGGTTCGGCGCGTTCAGGCGGGTGTAGGCGGCGATCGAGCAGAACTTGCCGATCTCGACGCACCAGGCCATCGCCCCGTCCATAAGGTAGCTGTAGTCGCCGAGGCCGACCTCGGCCAGCACGGCATTGGCGCCGATTTCGGTGTAGGTGCCGAGGCGGCTGTCGGACACGCGGGCGGTCGGGTGGATCTGGGACTCCAGCCCCAGCGTCTTGGCGCTCATCGGCACATCTCCGGTCGGGTATGGTCTGGAGGTCTAGACGAATTTCATGACGGTTTTGCGGGTGCCGGAGGCCGGACGAAGTCTCTCTGGCAGGGTCCCGGAATCGGATCCGGTTGCACCTTAAATGTGAAAGGTGATACCGATTGCGGAAAGAGGTGCAACCAGCGGGGCGGGCCATGGCCAACACCACCTTCGGCATCAAGATCGACGACGATTTGCGCACGCGGCTGAAGGCGGCGGCGGAAAAGCAGGGCCGCACCCCGCATTGGCTGGTGAAGCAGGCGGTGCTCACGATGCTCGACCGGATCGAGCGCGGCGGCGAGGCCTTTGGCCCGACCGGCGACGGCGACGGTGTCGACGTGATCGAAGGCCCGGCCGACGAGACCGGCCCGCAACCCTTCCTCGACTTCGCCCAGTCGGTGCGGCCGCAGACCGTGCTGCGCGCCAAGATCACCGCCGCCTATCGCCGGCCGGAGGAGGAGTGCCTGCCCTTCATCCTGGCCGGCGCCACCCTGCCGAAGCCGGTGCTCGACGGCGCCCGCGGCATCGCCCGCACCCTGGTCGAGGCGCTGCGCGCCAAGGGCGTCGGCGGCGGCGTCGAGGGACTGTTCCAGGAATTCTCGCTGTCGAGCCATGAGGGCGTCGCCCTGATGTGCCTGGCCGAGGCGCTGCTGCGCATCCCCGACCGCGCCACCCGCGATGCGCTGATCCGCGACAAGATCTCGTCCGGCGACTGGCAATCCCATGTCGGGCAGAGCCCGTCGATGTTCGTCAACGCCGCCGCCTGGGGCCTGGTGGTGACCGGCAAGCTGGTGACCACCAACAGCGAGGCCGGGCTGTCGGCCGCGCTGACCCGGCTGATCGGCCGCGGCGGCGAGCCGCTGATCCGCAAGGGCGTCGACATCGCCATGCGGATGATGGGCGAGCAGTTCGTGTCCGGCCAGACCATCTCCGAGGCACTCGCCAACGGCCGCAAGCACGAGGCCAAGGGCTTCCGCTACTCTTACGACATGCTCGGCGAGGCGGCGACGACCGCGGCCGATGCCGACCGCTACCTGCGCGACTACGAGCAGGCGATCCACGCCATCGGCAAGGCGGCGGAGCGGCGCGGCATCTATGAGGGGCCGGGCATCTCGATCAAGCTGTCGGCCCTGCATCCGCGCTATTCCCGGGCTCAAGGAGACCGGGTGACGGCCGAACTGCTGCCGCGGCTGACGTCGCTGGCGGTGCTGGCCCGCAGCTACGACATCGGCCTGAACATCGATGCGGAAGAGGCCGACCGGCTGGAGCTGTCGCTCGACCTTTTGGAAGCGCTGTGCTTCGACCCGGCCCTGGCCGGCTGGAACGGCATCGGCTTCGTGGTCCAGGCCTATCAGAAGCGCTGCCCCTTCGTGATCGACTATGTCATCGACCTGGCCCGGCGCAGCGGCCACCGGGTGATGGTGCGGCTGGTCAAGGGCGCCTATTGGGACAGCGAGCTCAAGCGCGCCCAGGTCGACGGCCTCGAAGGCTTCCCGGTCTACACCCGCAAGATCTACACCGACGTGTCCTACCTCGCCTGCGCCCGCAAGCTGCTGGCCGCGCCGGACGCGGTGTTCCCGCAATTCGCCACCCACAACGCCCAGACCCTGGCGACGATCTACCAGATGGCCGGTGGCAACTATTACCGCGGCCAGTACGAGTTCCAGTGCCTGCACGGCATGGGTGAGGGGCTCTACGAAGAAGTGGTGGGCCGCGAGAAGCTGGACCGGCCGTGCCGGATCTACGCCCCCGTGGGCACGCATGAGACGCTGCTGGCCTATCTCGTCCGCCGCCTGCTGGAGAATGGCGCCAACACCT
>NZ_JBYRFX010000883.1:0-2549 GCF_057815775.1 Inquilinus sp. | reverse complement strand
GCCACATTGGGGGGCCAGGGGTCGGAGGCTAGCTCAGTGGCGCACCCGGCCGGCATCGCCGCCATGGATCGCCATGCGGATGATCGATAGCATGAGTTCGGTGCGTTCGCAGAGATCCTTCGCCTCGAGCAGCGCCTGCTTCTCCTGCGGCTCGAACGGACAGATCATGGCCAGCGAGGTGACCAGGCGCTCGTCCGGGGTCTCGCCGATCGCCTTCCAGTCGGCCGACAGGCCGGAGACGCGGAAATAGTCGTTCAGGGCCTGGTCCAGCCCGGCGCGGTCGATGGCTGCGGCGCCCGGCCCGGCAATCATGGGGTCGGCCATGTCGGCGGCGAAGCCCGTCCAGTCCGGCCGCACCCGGCGATAGCCGCGCCGGCCGTCCTGCTCCTGCGCCACCCGGAACCGGCACAGCCCGGTCAGGGTGATCAGGTAGCGGCCGTCATCGGTCTCGTCGAAGCTGGTGATCCGGCCGGCGCAGCCGACCGCGTAGAGGCCGGGCCCGGCGTCGCTCTCCGGCCCCGGGCGCGGCTGGATCATGCCGATCAGCCGGTCCGCGGCCAGCGCGTCCTCGACCATGGCGAGGTAGCGTGGTTCGAAGATGTTGAGGGGCAGCAGGCCGCGCGGCAGCAGCAGGACCCCGGGCAGGGGAAACACCGGCAGATCGGTGCCGAGATCCTCGAAGGCTGGCGCGCGCGGCCCTTTGTTCATGCCTGGTGCCGTGTCATGAAAACAGGATCGACGACAGGCGCCGCCGGCCGGACAGGGTCAGCGGGTCGGTCGGGCCGAACGCCTCGAACAGCTTGACCAGCTGCTTGCGCGCGGCCTGCTCGTTCCACTCGCGGTCACGGCGGAACAGCTCCAGCAGCTCGTCCACCGCCTCCTCGCGCTCACCGGCGCCATACAGGGCGGTCGACAGCTCGTAGCGCGCCTCATGGTCGTTGGCATTGGCGGCCAGGCGCTGGCGCAGCCCGGCCAGGCCGGCGATGGCGCCGGCGGCCTGTTCCGCCAGCTCCAGCGCGCTCTTCGCCGCCACAACGTCGGCATGCTTGGCCTGCTCGGGCGTCAGGCTCTCCAGCACCTGCTTGGCCTGGTCGGTCTCACCCAGCGCGATCAGGCAGCGCAGCAGGCCGGCGATGGCGGCCGCGCTGTCCGGCGCATGCGCCAGGATGTGCTGGTAGATGCCGGCCGCTTCCTCGGCATTGCCTTCGTCGAGCACGGCCTTGGCTTCGGCCAGCAGCTGGTCGACATGGTCGTGCGAATCATGCCCGGCCAGCTGCACCAGCTTGTCGACGAAGCTCTTGATCTGGCTTTCCGGCACCGCGCCCATGAAGCCGTCGACCGGCCGGCCCTGGTAGAAGGCATAGACGGTGGGGACCGACTGGATGCGCAACTGGGCGGCCAGGGCCTGGTTCTGGTCGATGTCGACCTTGACCAGCCGGACCTTGCCCTGGGTGGCCTGGACCTGGCTCTCCAGCATCGGCCCCAGCGTCTTGCATGGGCCGCACCAGGTGGCCCAGAAGTCGACGATGATCGGTACCTCCATCGAGGCCTCGATCACATCGGCGCGGAAGCCGGCGGTGGTGGTGTCCTTGATCGCCGGTGCGGAGCCGGCGGCGTTGATGAGGGCGTCCATGGCGTTGTCCCAGGTCTTGTATTGATCTGTGCCGGAGGGCGATGGCGGCAAGCGGGAGTGTCAGCGTTCGTCCGACGGGGGCCTAAGCCGGTTCCGCCGAGGGCGTATCGGTCGCCGGCTCCGCCGGCAGGGTGACGGGGTCGAGATCGACGATATGGGGTTCGTGGCCGCAGCTCGCAATGAAGCCCAGAAGCCCGGCGGGTTCGATCGCCGTGGTCATGGTGTTGACCAGCGGGTGGAAGTGCAGGATGCCATGCTGCATCATGCCGGCGTCCAGCACGATGGTCACCTTGCGTGCATCGTCGTTGATGATGCTGAAGGGCGTGACCGAGCCGGGGGTGACGCCGAGCGACTCCATCAGCCGGTCGGGCGAGCCGAAGGACAGCCGGCCGGCGCCCAGCAGGTCGCCCAGCGCCTTCAGGTCGATGCGGCGCTGCTCCTCGCACACCACCAGCCACTCCTGCCCCTTCTTGTTGCGCAGGAACAGGTTCTTGGAATGCCAGCCCGGCAGCAGGCCGCGCAGGTGGCGCGATTCCTCGACCGTGAACACGGCCTCGTGCTCATGGGTGCTGACGACAAGGCCCAGCGACCGCAATCGCGCGAACAGGTCCTCCGGCGCGGCGCGGGGGCGGCCGGCGGTTTCGGTGGCGGGCGCGTCGGCGCGGGCGAGGGCGGTGGTGTCGGGCGCGGTCATGGCCCCGGTGTTATACGAGCCTGCCGGCCCGCTTCCAAGCCCACCCGCCCGGGGCGCGCCCATGCGCCGGAAGCACCGGTTGCCGCCGCGTCTCCGGGCACGGGAAATTTCGGCATTTAGATGCTTGCAAATCCCGTGGCATCGGATATAACCCGCCACCTCGGACGGCGCTGCGGCGCCGGACGGCGCCAGAGCGGGCGTAGCTCAGGGGTAGAGCACAAC
>NZ_JBYRFX010000882.1:0-3520 GCF_057815775.1 Inquilinus sp. | reverse complement strand
GGGTCGGGCGCCAGCTCCTGTCCCGTTCGCCACAGCGTCGCCACTGCCAGTGCGATGCGCGGCCCGTCGGGTTTGGTGCGATCCTCCAGCACCGTGACGGTGCCGCATTGCGCCGTGATGCCGTCCGGCCAGTGGGTGTCGGCCGGGCAATCGGCAGCGGCGAAGAACGGCGGTGGCGGGTCTGCCGCGGCGGCACCGAAGGCGGCGAGCGAGAGGAGGAAGCCGAGGAGCCAGCGCATGCCGAACGGGCCTGAAGTCGGGGCGAAGCGGCAGCCATTCTGTCGAAGGAGGGCAGGGGCGTCGAGCCGCGGCTTGACAGGCCGGCACCCGGGGTGTCACTGACCGGCGTTTCTGCCCTGGTCCGAGAGCATCCCCATGCACGCCTACCGCACCCACACCTGCGGCCAGCTTCGTCCCGAACAGGCCGGTGACACCGTCCGCCTGTCGGGCTGGGTCCATCGCAAGCGCGACCACGGCAATCTGCTGTTCCTCGATCTGCGCGACCATTACGGCCTGACGCAATGCGTGGTCGACACCGACAGCCCGCATTTCGCGGCGGCCGAGGCGGTGCGCGTCGAAAGCGTCGTCACCATCACCGGCACCGTGGTCAAGCGCGGGGCGGAGACGTCGAACGACAAGCTGCCGACCGGCGGCATCGAGGTGCGGATCGACGAGTTCGTGCTGCAGTCGGCCGCCCAGGTGATCCCGCTGCAGGTCGCGTCCGACGAAGAGGCCGGCGAGGACACCCGCCTGCGCCACCGCTTCCTCGACCTGCGCCGCCAGAAGATGCAGCGCAACATCGTGCTGCGCAGCGAGGTCATCTCCTCGATCCGCCGCCGCATGATCGACCAGGGCTTCCGCGAGTTCCAGACGCCGATCCTGACGGCGTCGAGCCCGGAAGGCGCGCGCGACTTCCTGGTGCCGGCGCGCCAGCATCCCGGCAAGTTCTATGCCCTGCCGCAGGCGCCGCAGCAGTTCAAGCAGCTGCTGATGGTGGCCGGCTTCGACCGCTACTTCCAGATCGCGCCCTGCTTCCGCGACGAGGACAGCCGCGCCGATCGCAGCCCGGGCGAGTTCTACCAGCTCGATTTCGAGATGAGCTACGTCACCCAGGAAGACGTGTTCCAGGCGATCGAGCCGGTGCTGCGCGGCGTGTTCGAGGAATTCGCCAGCTTCACCGGCAAGACCAAGGCGGTGACGGCGGGCGCCTTCCCGCGCATCCCCTACGCCGAATCGATGCTGAAATACGGCAACGACAAGCCGGATCTGCGCAACCCGCTGGTGATCTGCGACGTCACCGAAATCTTCGCCCGCGAGGACGTGACCTTCCGCGCCTTCAAGGGCGTGATCGAGAAGGGCGGCATCGTTCGTGCCATCCGGGCGCCGGCGGTGGGCGAGCGGCCGCGCAGCTTCTTCGACAAGCTGAACGGCTGGGCGCAGGAGCAGGGGGCCCCGGGCCTCGGCTACATCCTGTTCGAGGCTGGCGCCGGCAAGGGCCCGATCGCCAAGTTCCTGGCCGACGAGGCCCAGGCCGCCCTGCGCGCGGCGACCGGGGCGTCCGACGGCGATGCGGTATTCTTCGTCGCCGACCTGCCGGCCGCGGCCGCCAAGATGGCCGGCTTCGCCCGCACCCGGATCGGCCAGGACATGGACCTGATCGACGGCAACCGCTTCGAGTTCTGCTGGATCGTCGACTTCCCGATGTATGAGCTGAACGAGGAGACCGGGCAGATCGACTTCAGCCACAATCCGTTCTCGATGCCGCAGGGCGGGCTGGAGGCGCTGGAGACGCAGGACCCGCTGACCATCAACGCGTTCCAGTACGACATCGTCTGCAACGGCATCGAACTGTCCTCGGGCGCGATCCGGAACCATAAGCCGGAGATCATGGTCAAGGCGTTCGAGATCGCCGGCTACGACCGCGACGTGCTCGAGGCGAAGTTCGGCGGCATGCTGTCGGCCTTCCGCTTCGGCGCGCCGCCGCATGGCGGTTCGGCGCCGGGCATCGACCGCATCGTCATGATGCTGGCGGACGAGCCGAACATCCGCGAGGTCATCGCCTTCCCGATGAACCAGCGCGCGGAAGACCTGCTGATGGGCGCCCCGGCCGAGGTCGATGCCGCCCGCCTGAAGGAACTGTCGATCAAGCTCGACCTGCCGAAGAAGGCCGGCTGAGCCGTATCCTTTTGTTGTCATTGCCCGGCTTGACCGGGCAATCCAGGGGCCACAAAGAGCTGCTCTGGCCGCCCCTGGATGCCACGGTCAAGCCGTGGCATGACACTTGGGAAAGATGGTGGCCACGATAGGTCAACGTCGGACCACACCGGGTCGACTCGTCGGACAAGTGTGTTAGCCTGCCCTCCTGGCCCGGCATCGCGCGGTTCATCCCGCCCTGCCGGCAGACCGGACAAGATTGGCAGGGACGCATTCGCATGCTGGGATTTCGTGGGGCAGCCGTCATCATCGCGGCGCTCGTCGCCATGCCGGTCATGGCATCGCCGGCCGTGGCCGCCGGCATCCGCATCGGCATCGATGCCGACCCCGACATCCTCGACCCCGCGCAGGGCGGGTCGGTCTCCGGCCGCGAGATCTTCGCGGCGCTCTGCGACAAGCTGGTCGGCGTCGCGCCGGGCGGCGGCTTCGAACCGCAGCTGGCCACCGGCTGGACCTGGTCGCCCGACAACAAGACCCTCACCCTGGCCCTGCGCGATGGCGTGGTGTTCCAGGATGGCGAGCCGTTCGACGCCGCGGCGGTGAAGGTCAATCTCGACCGCTACCGCACCGCGCCGATCTCGCGCCGGAAGTCGGAGCTGAAGCCGGTGGCGGAGGTCACGGCGGTCGACCGGCTGACGGTCAGGATCACGCTGTTGCAGCCCTATGCGCCGCTGGTGGCGGTGCTGTCCGACCGCGCCGGCATGATGCTGTCGCCGAAGGCGCTGGAAGCGGCCGGCGACGCCATCGGCCAGCACCCGGTCTGCGCAGGCCCGTTCGTATTCGTCGAACGGCGCCAGGGCGACCACATCCTGCTGAAGCGGTTCGACCGGTACTGGAACAAGGATCAGATCTTCGTCGATTCGGTGACCTACTTGCCGATCCCGGACGAGACCGTGCGGCTGGTCAATTTGCGCTCCGGCGACCTCGACATCGTCGAGCATGTGGCGGCGACCGACCTGCCCACGGTGCGCGACGACCCGGGCGTCGCCCTGGTCCAGGCGCCGTCGCTGGCCTACGACCTGATCACCTTCAACATCCATCACGGCGACCAGGCGAACAGCCCAATCGGGCAGGATGCGAAGGTGCGGCAGGCGCTCGAATTGTCGCTCGACCGCGACGCGATCAACGCCGTCACCTATGATGGGCTGTTTATCCCGAGCAACCAGACCGAGGCGCCGGGCACGCGGTTCTACGATGCCGGCCACCCGCTGCCGCCGCGCGACCTCGACAAGGCCAAGGCCCTGCTGGCCGAGGCCGGGGTGCCGAACCCGTCCTTCACCCTGCTGGTGACCAACAACCCGGTGAC
>NZ_JBYRFX010000881.1:0-11231 GCF_057815775.1 Inquilinus sp. | reverse complement strand
CGACATAATCCTCGACCTTGGCGGCCAGCGTCTGGCCGCGCGTCAGGCGCACGAAGATCGGCGTGGCGGTGACACCGATGGCGATCATGGCATTGGTCAGGCTGGGGCCGAGGAAGGCCGCGAGCGCGATCGCCAGGATCAGGAACGGCACGGCCAGCATGGCGTCGACGATGCGCGACAGCACGGCGTCGATCCAGCCACCGGCATAGCCCGCCAGCAGGCCGAGCGGCACGCCCGCGCCGACGGCGATGCCGACGGACACGAGGCCAGCACTGAGCGAGGCTCGCGCGCCGAACAGCACGCGGCTGAGCACGTCGCGGCCGACCTCGTCGGTGCCGAACCAGTGCGCGCCGGTCGGCGGCAACAGCCGTGCCGTCAGGGCGATGGCGTCGGGGTCGTAGGGCGCGATCAGCGGCGCCGCGACGATCAGGACCAGGACCAGCAGGCAGATCGCGCTGCCGATCAGGGTCAGCGGGCTGTGCCGCACCCGGTACCACAGGAAGCGCAGCGACGGCAGGCGGTTGCCGGCGGCGGGGATGGCGGCAGCAGCGGTGGGCAGGGTCATCACCCGACCTCGCGGATCTGCGGGTCGAGCAGCATATAGGCCATGTCGACCGCGAGGTTGACCAGGACGTAGCCGATCGAGGCGACGACGGTGAAGCCCATGATCGCCGGGAAGTCGAGCGTCTGGATCGAGGTCACGACGTAGCTGCCCATCCCCGGCCAGGCGAACACGGTCTCGGTCAGGACCGCGCCGTACAGCAGGTCGCCGAAGGCGAGGCCCAGCAGCGTCACCGACGGGATCAGCGCGTTGCGCAGGGCATGGCGCAGGATCACGGCACCGCGGCGCAGCCCGTTCGCCCGGGCGGTGCGGATATAGTCCTCCTGCAGCACGTCCAGCATCGAGGCGCGGATCTGCCGGGTGATGATGCCGAGATTGACGAAGCCGAGCACGAAGGCCGGCAGGATCAGGTGGCGTACGGTGCTGCGGAACGCCTCCCAGTCGCCGGCCAGCAGGGTGTCGACCAGGTAGAAGCCGGTGACCCGGTCGGGCGGCAGCACGTCGAGCGCGATGCGGCCGCTGCCGGGCAGCAGGTCCAGCTTGGCGTAGAACAGCATTATGAGGGCCAAGCCGAACCAGAAGGCCGGCATCGAGATGCCGGCGATCGAGATGGTGCGGGCGACCTGGTCGATCGGCCCGTCCTTGTACACGGCCGACAGCACACCGAGCGGAATGCCGGCGGCGATGGCGAAGATGAGGGCGCACAGCCCCAGCTCCAGCGTCGCCGGCATGAAGGTGCGGATGTCCTCGGCCACCGAACGGCGAGTGTGCAGCGAGATGCCGAGATCGCCATCCAGCAGGCCGCGGACATAGACCGCGAACTGCTCCGGCACCGGCCGGTCGAGCCCGAGCTGCCGCCGGACATTGGCCAGCGTCTCGTCGCTCGCCCGGTCGCCCGCGATCATCCGGGCCGGGTCGCCCGGGATCAGATGCGAGATGGTGAAGGTGATGACGACGACGCCCAGCACCACGAACAGCAGCAGGGCCAAGCGTCGCACGGCGATCTGGACGAACGGCATCGGCATCCGCCTCCGCTTCGGGTTCGGCGGCTATTCGCTCTTCGACATCTCGGCCAGATTGTACACCTGCAGCAGCATCGGGTTGTAGACATAGCCCTGCACCGCGGCGCGCCGCACGAAGATGTCGTTCTTCTGCATCAGCAGGAGATAGGGCGCGTCGGCGATGGCGATCTTCTGCGCCTCGATGTACAGCGCCTCGCGCTTCGGCTGGTCGGTGATCTCGGCCGCCTGCCGCACCAGCGATGCCACCTTGTCGTTGTTGTAGAAGGCGCGGTTGCCGGGCCCGCCCATGCGCGCCGGGTCGAACCAGTAGTTCATGAACATGTAGGGGTCGGCATAGTCGGGGGTCCAGGCGCCGGCGGTCAGGTCGTACTTGCCCTGGGCGGCCTGTTCGCGCTTGGCGGTGTCGGCCAGGTTCTGCAGCTCCAGTTTGACGCCGATCTGGGCCAGCCCGGCCTGCAGCGCGATGCCCACCGGCTCCCACACCGGGTCGGCCTGCGAGAAGGTGTAGGTCAGGGTCAGGTCCTTTACACCGGCCTCGGCCAGCAGGGCCTTCGCCTTGTCCAGGTCATAGCTGTACTGGAAGGCGTTCGGGTCGTGGCCCCACAGCCCCTGCGGCACCGGCCCGCGCATCTGCACCGCTTGGCCGTGCATGACGCCGTCGACCAGCCCCTTGTAGTCCATGGCGTAGGAGATGGCCTGCCGCACCCGGACATCGTCCAGCGGCGGCTTGCGGTTGTTCATGTAGATATAGTCGACATAGAGGCTGGGGTTGCTCTCGACCACCACCGCGGCGTTGTCCTTCATCGCCTCGGCCTGGTCGACCGGCACCTGCTCGATGATATCGACGTCGCCATGCTCGATCTGCAGCCGGCGGGCGGAGGATTCGCGGACGATCTTGAACACGATGCGCTTCAGGGCCGGCGCCGCCCCGGCATAGTTCGGGTTGCGGTCGAGGATGATGGTCTGGTTCCGCTCCCAGCTGGTCAGCGTGTAGGCGCCGCTGCCGGCGGTGTGCTCGGCCAGCCAGCCCTTGGCCTTGTCGCCGTCCTTCTCATGCTCCATCGCCTTCGGGTTGATGATGGCGGCGCCCGAGGTGGCCAGGGCGGACAGGAACGGCGCGAACGGCTTGGACAGGGTCATCCGCACCGTCATCGGGTCGACCACCGCCACGTCCTGCAGGGTCGGGAAGGCATCGGCCGGGCCTTCGCCCAGCCCCTTCAGCCGGTCGAAGCTGAACTTGACCGCGGCGGCGTCGACCGGCGACCCGTCGTCGAATTTGTGGCCGTCGGCCAGGGCGAAGGTCCAGACCAGGCCGCTGGCATCCGACGTCCAGCTCTTGGCCAGTTCAGGTTCGACCTCGGTGGTGGCGCCCTTGTACTTCACCAGCCGCTCATAGGCGGCATAGGTCAGGGTGTAGCCGTTGTTGGAGATCTCGATGCCGGGATCGCAGCTCGGCGGATCCTCCGCCTTCGCCACCACCAGGACGTTCTTCGCCGCCTGCGCGGCCGATCCGAACATCGCCGGCACCATGGCCGCTGCCACAAGCATGGCGATGCCGACGGTCTTCACCTGTCGCTTGTTCATGTGTCGCGCCCCTGTTTGCACGACGGTTCGCATCCTGCCGGACCCGCGAACCGGATACGACCGCCGCGTTTGCCGATTATTTAAGAATTTTTCCTACCCGCTAATTTATTGACGCTAAGCACCAACATGGGCTTCGTCAAGCGGCTCGATCTTCTCGGCTTCCAGCACGGTGGCGGTCAGGTCCTGCTCGGTCATGGTGCAGACGCACAGGATCCGCGCCGGCGTGTCGCCGACGCTGACATAGGCATGGCCCATGGTGCTGTCGAAATAGATGGAGTCCCCAGCCTTCAGGCGCGCCGGGGCATACAGCTCGGTGTGCAAATCCAACTCGCCGGACAGGACATAGGTGTATTCCTCGCCCGGGTGTCGGACCAGGTCCTCGAACTCGCCGATGGCGCGGGCCCGTACCAGCCCGATCATCGGCACCATCTTCTTCCGCGACAGCTCGGCGCAGACATAGAGGTAGTCATAGGTGCGGGTCTGGATCGTGCGGCCTTCGCCCTGGCGGCTGATGGCGCGCCGGCCGCGGCCGCCGGCACCCTGGGCGGGGGACGGGGTGCCGAACAGCTCGGAGATATCGACCTTCATGCCGTTCGCCAGCTGCAGCAGCTTGTCGTAGGTCAGCGACATCTGGTTGTTCTCGACCTTCGACAGGGTCGAGACCGCCAAGCCGGTCATGGCGCTGACCTGGGCCAGGGTCCAGTCGCTGCGGCGGCGCAGGTCGCGCAGGCATTCGCCCAGACTGGGCTTCGGGTCGGTCATGATCGGTGCCACGGTTCCTCGGGGCCGCCACCATAGGCACCGCCCAGTTTCCGGCGACAGGGAAATTGCCGATCTGGCCGTTCCGGCGGTTTTGCCATCTTGCGACCAGCCTTGCTTTTCCTGATTACGAAATTGCGCGCTGCTCGGCTTCGAGGAATTTTCGACCCGACATAGTGCTTTTCATGCTTATAAAAATATGCGTCACTTCGGGCAACACAGCGCGAACCGGGAGGCATCATGGCGCGGCCGCATGGGCATGGGACGATCCTGACCTCGAGCGATTTCGGGGCGACCACGGTGTTCGCCTGCGGGCTCGACCAGCGCTTCTGCTACTGCGCCTATGTGCCGGAGGATTACGACGAACACGGCAGCGACCGCTGGCCGCTAGCGGTGATCGTGCACGGCACCGAACGCGGCATGCAGACCTACCGCGACGGCTTCGCCGATTTTGCCGAAAAGCATGGCGTCATCGTGCTGGCGCCGCTGTTCCCTGTCGGCATCACCGAACCGGGCGACCTGTCCAGCTACAAGCTGCTGCGTGCCGGCGACCTGCATTACGATGCGGTGCTGCTGGCCATGGTGGCGGAGATGCAGGCCAAGTACCGGATCGAAGGCGACCGGGTGCTGATGTATGGCTTCTCCGGCGGCGGCCATTTCACCCATCGTTTCCTCTACGCGCATCCGGACCGCCTGCTCGGCGCCTCGATCGGCGCGCCGGGCGTCGTCACCCTGCTCGATTTCGAGCATGACTGGTGGGTCGGCGTGCGCAATTTCGAGGCGGTGTTCGGCAAGAAACTCGACCTCGACGCCATCCGCCGGGTGCCGGTGCACATGGTGATCGGCGGCGACGACACCCAGACCTGGGAGATCACGATCAAGCCCGGCAATGCCTGGTGGATGGAGGGGGCGGATATCGCCGGCGCCAACCGCCAGGACCGGATGCGGTCGCTGCGCCGCAGCCTGGAAGCTCAGGGCGTCGCGGTGCAGCAGGACACCATCCCCGGCATCGGCCATGACGACCGCACGATGCTCGGCGCGGTGAAAAGCTTCTTCGGCGATGTGCTGGCGGACCGGCGCAAGGCCGCTTAGCGCCGGGACCGAAAAAACAGGGGGCAGGGATGAAGACGGCGATCGGCGGGCTGGCGCTCGCCTTGGTCCTGAATTTTGCAGTTGGCGCCGCGGCGCAGGACACGCCGCGTCCGGGCGGCACCATCACCGTGGCGCTGACCGCCGACATCCGCAGCACCGATCCTGGCATCAACCGCGACAGCAACACCGACACGGTGCTGCAGCATGTCGTGGAATCGCTGGTCGGCTACCGCAACGATCTGACCGTCGGCCCGGCCCTGGCCGAATCCTGGACCGAATCCGACGGCGGCCGGACCTATGACTTCAAGATCCGGCAGGGTGCGCTGTTCCACAACGGCAAGCCGGTCACCTCGGCCGAGGTGAAGTGGAGCTGGGACCGCCGCTGGGCCGATGCCGCCTGGCCGTGCCGGCGGATCTTCGACGGCACCGCCGGGCTGAAGGTCGATGCGGTCGAGACGCCGGACCCGCAGACGATCCGCTTCCGCCTGGCTGCGCCGAACGCCCTGTTCCTGGCCCAGCTGGCCAACTTCCAATGCTTCGCCACCGGCACCGTCAGCCCGGACAGCCTGAACCCGGACGGCAGCTGGAACACCCCGATCGGCAGCGGCCCATACAAACTGGCCTCCTGGAAACACGGCGAGGCGGTGACGCTGGAGAAGTTCGCCGGCTACAAGCCGCTGTCCGAACCCGCCAGCGGTTATGCCGGCGCCCGCATCGCCTATGCCGACACCATCCGGTTCCAGATCGTGCCCGACCCGTCGACGGCGGAGGCGGCGCTGGCCGCCGGCCAGGTCGACCTGCTGCCCAGCCTGGCGCCGGCGCAGATCGACCCGGTCAAGGCCAATGGCGGGACGGTTGAAACCGCGCCGGGCCTCGGCTGGTCGGCGATCCTAGTGCAGACCCGCGACCCGCTGTTGTCCGACCCGCGCATGCGGCTGGCCCTGGCCCATGCGATCGACATCAAGCAGATCGCCCAGGCCCGCACCTACGGGCTGGCCGACGCCAACCCCTCGGCCGTGGCCAAGGGCATGGCCTTCTACGATGACGGCTTCCTGGCCTGGCCGGATTACGACCCGGCCAAGGCGCAGGCGCTGCTGCAGGAGGCCGGCTACAAGGGCCAGCCGATCACCATCCAGACCAACAAGCGCTATGACGGCATGTACGACAATGCCGTGCTGGTGCAGGCGATGCTGGCCTCGGTCGGCATCGATGCCCGGCTCGAGGTGCTGGACTGGGCGACCCAGCTCGACAACTACACGTCGGGCAAGTTCCAGCTGCAATCCTTCAGCTATTCGGCGCGGCTCGACCCGTCGCTGATGTACGGCATCCTGATCGGCAGCAAGGCTGATACCCCGACCTCGCAATGGGACGACCCGCAGGCCGCGGCCCTGCTGGCCCAGTCGGTGCAGACCGACGACCCGGCGGCGCGCAAGGTGGTGCTGCAGCAGCTGCATGCGCTGATGGCGCAACAGGTGCCGATCCTCGGCCTCTATTACGACGTGGTGGCCGATGCCACCGGCCCAAAGCTGAAGGGCTATCACCCCTGGTCCGGCGGCAAGCCGATCCTGTGGGGGGCGTGGAAGGCGGAGTAGAGGGCTTCCAGGCGTAGCCGTGATCGAGATACGAGGCTCAGGCCGAACGTATTGAGTCCCCCCTCCCGCGAGAGGAGGGGGGAAATAGGAAAGCCCTACCCGGCCGCCCCGTGGCCCGCCGGCACGCTGCGGTCGCCGTCCACCAGCACGCTGAAATCCGCGCCTTCCCAGCGCTCGCCGTCGGTCCAGCGGACGGTGAAGCGGATCAGCGTGCCGGCCGGCGCCGTGGCGGTCGGCAGGTCGACGATATGCAGGCCGAACGGGTTTTCCGCCGTCACGGCGTCCTGCGTCGTCGTCCAGTCGTCGAGGCTCCAATGCACCAGCGCGGCCGCCGGCAGCTCGATCCGCAGCCCCTTGCCCGACGGCAGGGTGCGGCGCTTCTGGTTGAAGCGCCAGGACCGGATCGGCGAGACCACCTTGTCGACCTGGTAGCGCTGCACCGGCTGCGGCGGCAGGTCGAACACCTTGCCGTCACGCAGCGAGCGCAGCAGCTTGATGTGTTCGGAATGGGCCCAGACCAGCGGCATGGCGCTGCCCGAGGGACGGCCGCGGAACAGCTCGCGCTCCGGCACATCCTCGTCGTCCCACACCTGTTCCGGCAGCAGCCCGCCATCGCCGGCTGACTGCTCCATCGTCGCCAGCAGCGCCTTCGCCGCCGCCGCCCGCCCGGCCGCCAGCTCGTAATGCGCGCGTTCGCCGGTCAGCAGCGGCCAGGGCCGGCCGATGCCGGTGCCGTCGAACGGCCCGCCATCGGCGTGTTCGCCATAGCCGTCATCGTTGTAGCGGTACCAGATCGGCCCCTGCGGCAGGTCGGCCTTCAGCGAGGCGTCGATCGCCTTGACCGTGTCGACGATCCGCGGGTCGTCGGCGGCGCGCAGGCCGAAGCGCACCAGCGCCAGGGCATCGGGACTGATCAGCAGGCTAGCCTTGCGCGCATCATCCCCAGGCGGCCGGTTCTTGACCGGCACGAAGCCGTCGAGCGGCGAGGCGACATCCGCCGTTTCCACCGGGGCGATGCGGACGTAATAGCCCTTGAGGCCGAGTTCGCTGCAGATCGCGGTGCCTTCGGCGAAAGTCCAGCGTTCGACCTCGTCGTTCCACAGGTCGGCGGTCTCGCGCAGGCATTGCGCCTCCGCCGCCCCGCCCGACAGCTCCAGGATATCGGCCGCGGCGAGCAGCGCCGCGATCTCGACCGCCAGGGTGAAGGGCGAATAGCCGGCATCCTCCTCCCACCGGTCCTGGCCGGTGACCGGGCCGTTGCGCAGCACGAAGCTGGCGGCGCGCCGCACCATCGGCACGTAGCGGTCGAGCGCTTCCCCCTCCAGATGCCCGCCGCGGCGCAGCATGTCGGCCAGCAGGATCGGGAAGGCGCATTCGTCCATCTGCACGCCGCCCCAATAGGGCGCGCCGTCGAGCCAGACATTCTGCGACCAGTGGCCGTCCGCCTCCTGGATCGTCTGGAGATAGGACAGGATCGATCGCGCCTCATCCACCGCGCCGGCGGCAAGGAAGCCGCCCGCCGTCTCGACCAGGTCGCGCGGCCAGACCAGGTGGTAGCCGCCGAGATCCTCGTCGCCCTTGTTGAAGCCCCAGGGGATCGACAGGCTGGCGATCACCGCGCCGGCGAAGCCGAACGGCCGATGGGTGGCCAGCACCGACGTGCTGGTGCGATAGGCGTTGGGGGCGGAACCGGCGATGCCGTCGAGCGGTTCCAGCCCGGCCTGCCAGCCACGCCAGGCCTCGACATAAGGATCATGCGAGGCGTCGAAGCCGTTCTGCAGGCTGGCCAGCGCGTGATGCGCCGCCTCCTCCGGCCGCACGCCGAAGCCCAGCGCCAGCAGGATCCGGCCGTCGCCGGCCGCCGCCAGGTCGAATTCCCCGGTCAGGCCGACATTGCCGTCTTCGGCCCGGCGATAGGTCTCGTTCAGCTCACCATGCTTCGACAGCTCCTGCCAGCCATCCGACACGCCGACATAGCCGACCGAGCGGGCGCGCCACGGCACCGAGGCGACCAGGGCCAGCGACACGCCATTGGTGCCGCGGGCGAACAGCATGGGCGTGCCCTTGTAGTCTTCGACCCAGCCGGTGTTGTCGGCGCCGGCATTGACCAGATGCGGCGCCAGCAGCGCGAACAGCCGGTGGTCGGTGCGCTCACCCTCATGCACGGTGAAGGTGATCTGCTGCAGCAGCACCGGGCGCCGCGGGTCGGTCAGCACCGTCTTCTCGATGCGGTAGCGGCCGTCGAGCGCGGTGTTGACCATGTGGAAGGCCGGCACCCCGGATTCGAGCATCCGGATCTCCGACCGGGTGGCGCGCTTCTCCTCCGAGAAATAGCCATCGGCGCCGGTGACGATCAGCCCGAGGTCGCGGACGCAGGCGGTGTCGATTCGCGGGAAGTAGACCTCGTTCAGCACGCCGTGGCTGAGCGTGAACCAGATCCGGCTAGCCCCGGTCAGGGCGGTGCCGACACCGGCCTTGGCGCTGGACGTCCACCGGGCCGGGCCGCCCGGCGCGCCCGGCGGCTGCTGATCGCCTTGATCCACTGCGAACCCTCCCACTTCGGCCCGATCGCCGCAGCCCGGCCTTTCGGACTCGAAACCTTTGCGATGCGAGCGCACGATCGTCACGTTGATGTGTTGTACGCTTGTGGATCGAACCATACGCTGGCGTCGTGAGCGTATGGTCAATTTGACCCACAACTCAATCGCTTGTGCGCCACCGCGCCGGAAGAGAACGAAGAGGATCGAGGATATGCAGCTCGGGGTGATCGGACTCGGCCGTATGGGCGGCAACATCGCGCGGCGGCTGATGCGCGCGGGCCACCAATGCGTTGTCTTCGACCGCAGCGCCGACGCCGTGAAGGCGCTGGCCAGCGACGGCGCGACCGGGGCGACGGACCTGAAGACCCTGGTGGCGGGGCTGACCGCGCCGCGCGCGGTCTGGGTCATGCTGCCCGCCGGCGGGCCGACCGAGGACACGGTGAACGCGCTGGCCGGCCTGCTGAGCCCCGGCGACATCATCATCGATGGCGGCAACAGCTTCTACAAGGACGACATCCGCCGCGCCGCGACGCTGGAGCCGAAGGACCTGCACTATGTCGACGTCGGCACCTCGGGCGGCGTCTGGGGGCTGGAGCGCGGCTACTGCATGATGATCGGCGGCACCAAGGCCGCGGTCGACCATCTCGACCCGATCTTCGCGGCCCTGGCCCCCGGCAAGGGCACGGTCGAGCAGACGCCGGGCCGCGACGGGCGCGATCCTCGCGCCGAGCAGGGCTACATCCATGCCGGGCCGGCCGGCGCCGGGCACTTCGTCAAGATGGTGCACAACGGCATCGAATATGGGCTGATGCAAGCCTATGCCGAGGGCTTCGACATCCTGAAGAACAAGGATTCGACCGAGCTGCCGGAGGCCGAGCGCTACACCCTCGACGTCGCCGACATCGCCGAGGTGTGGCGCCGCGGCAGCGTGGTGTCGTCCTGGCTGCTCGACCTCAGCGCCATCGCCCTGGCCGAGAATGCGAGCCTGTCGAACTACACCGGCTCGGTCGCCGATTCGGGCGAAGGCCGCTGGACCATCATGGCGGCGCTGGAGGAGGCGGTGCCGGTCGACGTGCTGTCGACCGCGCTGTACGCCCGGTTCCGGTCGCGCCAGGAGCACACCTTCGGCGAGAAGCTGCTGTCGGCCATGCGCAACAAGTTCGGCGGCCACATCGAACGGCCGGCGGGCGGCTGATCCATGGCTGCGATGATCTCTCCCGACTTCGAGAAGCCGGCCGGCACCCCGGCCGCGCCGCCCTGCACCTTCGTGATCTTCGGCGCTTCGGGCGATTTGACCGGGCGCCTGCTGACCCCCGCGCTGTACCACCTGATGCGCGAGGGGCTGCTGGATCCCGGCTTCGAGATCCTCGGGGTCGACCGGGTCGAGAACAACGACGAGGGCTTCCGCAAAACCCTGGGCGAGGCCCTGCATACGCTGGGCGCCGATGCCAAGAGCGGCATCGACGAGGCCGCCTGGGACCGGCTGGCCGCCGGCATCCACTACCTCACCGGCGACTTCGCCGACCCCACGACCTATGAGGGGCTGGCGGGGCATCTGGCCGGCCGCGGCAAGGCCACAGGCCATGCCAACGCCATCTTCTATCTGGCGGTGGCGCCGCGCTTCTTCGCCCCGATCGCCGCGGCGCTGTCGACCGCCGGCCTGCTGCAGGAAAGCGACACCGCCTTCCGCCGGCTGATCGTCGAGAAGCCGTTCGGCACCGACCTGGCCTCGGCGAAGGATCTCAACGCCAAGCTGCTGGCCGTGGCGTCGGAGAAGCAGATCTACCGGATCGATCACTATCTCGGGAAGGAGACGGTCCAGAACATCATGGCCTTCCGGTTCGGCAATGGCATGTTCGAGCCGATCTGGAACCGGGACCATATCGAGTGCGTGCAGATCACCGCGGCCGAGACGGTGGGGGTGGAGCGGCGTGGCCGTTTCTACGACGGCACCGGCGCGCTGCGCGACATGGTGCCGAACCACCTGTTCCAGCTGCTGTCCATGGTGGCGATGGAGGCCCCGAACTCCTTCGACGCCGACGCCGTGCGCACCGAGAAGGCCAAGGTGGTCGAGGCGGTG
>NZ_JBYRFX010000880.1:0-1999 GCF_057815775.1 Inquilinus sp. | reverse complement strand
GACGCCGCCATTGTCCTGCATCGTGTCGACATAGTCCTTCATGTGGCCGGGCTGGCGGTCCTTGCCCAGCACCGGGTCGTCATAGGCGGTGCCCGGCGCCTTCATCGACCGCAGCCCGATGCCGTGAACCTTCTTGGTCAGCAGGCCGGCGCCGATGATCCAGTCGGCCTTGTCGGCGGTCTGCTTCAGCACCCATTGCTTGATCAGCGACCCCCAGACGTCGGACAGGGATTCGTTCAGCGCGCCCGGCTGCTGCATGTAGACGAGGCCGGCCTCGTCCTCGGTGACGCCATGGCCGAGCTCATGGCCGATGACGTCGAGCGCGCTGGTGAAACGGTTGAACAGGTCGCCGTCGCCGTCGCCGAATACCATGCGCTGGCCGTTCCAGAAGGCGTTGTTGTAGCGGTCGCCGTAATGGACGGTGGCGTCCAGCGCCATGCCGTCGTCGTCGATCGAGTTGCGGCGGTAGGCCTCCAGGAAGAAATCGAAGGTGTGGCCCAGCCCGTCATAGGCCTCGTCGGCCGCGACGTCGCCGGACGGCCCCTGCCCTTCGGCGCGCACCAGCTTGCCCGGCAGGCCCTCGCCGCCCTCGGCGGTGTAGATGCTGCGCTGCCGCGATGGCGGCAGGGCCAGCTTGCGGCTGCGGCGCGCCGCCAGGCTCTGGGCCACGGCCAGCTGGGCCCGCATCGACCGCAGCGTGCCGTCGATGCCCAGCGCACGGTTGGCCGCCGCCTTCTGCGCCTTGCTGCCGTTGGCGAGGATCGCGCGCAGCAGATAGGGCGGCAGGATGCAGAAGATCGAATGGCGATGGTGGCGGGTGCACATCGGGGTCTCCCTGTTTCGACCAACGATCATCCCGCGACCCGGGCCCGTGACCGCATCATAGGAAGCAAAACCGTGATGCCGCGATTGGTTCCCGGGGTTGGTCGGGCCGTCCCTCTGTCGCCACAACGGCGTCGTAGGTTGGGTTCGCTCTTGCGAACCCAACAATGGCCCAGGCCGTGGGATGTTGGGTTCGCGTCGCGAACCCAACCTACGCCGGACGCGCAAACACCTCCGCCCCCTCCCGCAGGGCGGGAAAGGCGAGGCAAACGGGTTCGGCGGGATCTAGAGGCAAGGACGCACGCCCAGCCCTCAGCTGGTGTTGTCCCCGTCGCGCAGCAGCGCGGAGGCGGATTTCTGCATCCAGTCCTGCCGGGGGTTCCAGCCGGGCGGCGGCATCGGGCGCGGGATCGATGAGCCGGGTAACACGGCCGCCTCGACCGCGGGCCAGTCGGGCTTGATCCCGAGGTCGCGGCACATGCGCAGGACCAGGGTCTCGATCGGCAGGACCGTGTCGGGACGGTCGGCGTCGATCCGGTCGGCCTTGTCCAGCCGGGTCCACAGATCGGCGGTCAGCCGGTCCCGGTCCGCAGGGGGATCCGCGGGTGTGGCCTTGATGGCGCGGATCACGGCGCGCGCGACGCGGCGGTGGCGGTCATCCCGCACCTCCTGCCGCCGGATCCATCCCTCCTCGGCCTCGCGCCGGGCCTCCTCCTGCCGCTCGCGCAGCCGGTCCTTCAGCGCGATGGCGCGGCGGATGCCGAGGGCCAGCCCGCTGAAATGGGTTTCCGCCACGCCGGCCTTGTCGAGGTCGCCGGCCTTGGCGGCCTTCACGCCCGCGGCCTGGATCGCCCGGGCCAGTTCCAGGCTGAGTTCCGTCAGTTCGGACAGCACAACGTCATCCCGGTCAGCCTCTTCCATGGCCGGCGATGCGGCGGACGGGGCTTCGGGGCTGATGGTGGCGGTGTCCATGAGAGGATGAGAACATAAAGGGAACAAACGAGTCAAGTCAAACTGCACGGGCCGGGAATCGGCGGCGGCGGCCCCCTCCCCGTCATTGCGAGGAGGCGAAGCCGACGAAGCAATCCATGGCGCCGCATGAACGGCCCGATGGATTGCTTCGCTGCGCTCGCAATGACGGAGAGGGGGGCGGACGTGGTGAACGTCGAAGGTGCGG
>NZ_JBYRFX010000879.1:0-5093 GCF_057815775.1 Inquilinus sp. | reverse complement strand
GCGACCTTGCACAGCACCGGCACCCGGCGCGACAGCCGGTCGATGTCGGCCATGGTGAAGTCGACCTCGCCCTCCTGCGCCGCGGCCAGCAGGTGCAGCACGGTGTTGGTCGACCCGCCCATCGAGATGTCGAGGGTCATGGCGTTCTCGAAGGCGGCGAAGCTGGCGATGGCGCGCGGCAGCACCGACGCATCGTCCTGCTCGTAGTAGCGCTTGGCCAGGTCGACGATCAGGTGCCCGGCCTCGACGAACAGGCGCCGGCGGTCGGCATGGGTGGCCAGGGTCGAGCCGTTGCCCGGCAGGGCCAGGCCCAGCGCCTCGGTCAGGCAGTTCATCGAATTGGCGGTGAACATGCCGGAGCAGGAGCCGCAGGTTGGGCAGGCCGACCGTTCGATCACCTTGACGTCCTCGTCGCTGATCCGGCTGTCGGCCGCGGCGACCATGGCGTCGATCAGGTCCAGCGACTTGGTTTCGCCGCCGATCTTGACCTTTCCGGCCTCCATCGGCCCGCCGGACACGAACACGACCGGGATGTTCAGCCGCATCGCCGCCATCAGCATGCCGGGCGTGATCTTGTCGCAGTTCGAGATGCAGACCATGGCATCGGCGCAATGCGCGTTGACCATGTACTCGACGCTGTCGGCGATGATCTCGCGCGACGGCAGGCTGTACAGCATGCCGTCATGGCCCATGGCGATGCCGTCATCGACCGCGATGGTGTTGAATTCCTTGGCGACGCCGCCGGCCGCCTCGATCTCCCGCGCCACCAGCTGGCCGAGGTCCTTGAGGTGGACATGACCGGGCACGAACTGGGTGAAGGAGTTGACGACGGCGATGATCGGCTTGCCGAAATCCGCATCCGTCATACCGGTCGCGCGCCAGAGCCCGCGGGCTCCGGCCATATTGCGGCCGTGGGTGGTCGTGCGGGAACGATAGGCTGGCATGATCGGGTCCGTACTGGCTGGCTCAGGTCATTTTCAGTCGGGCGAGCTGCCTCGGCAATTCGGAAAAGATCCGCGGCAGTCGTCCGAAACGTCTGATAGTGAAAAAACGCCATTCCGGCCCGTCGCGCAAGGGCGCCGGATGCAAGGCACCCGCGCGCCCTGATCCTTGCACCCTCGCAGCCGAGGTGGCGGCGGGTGCCAAATCCGGACAGGAATGGAGCCCAGTGGATGGCATCCGAACCCTTATTTCTCGGGGCCGACCGCGTCCAGCTCGCCGATATGCCGCTCAACGATGCGGTGGGTTTCGGCGGCGAAGGCCTTCAGCTTCGGGTTCGTGCCGGACTTGGCCTCCGCGGCGAACGCCGCCCCGTCCTTGGCGTGGATCGCCTTCATGTCCTTGAGATAGGCGGCGTCGAAGGCCGGGCCGGACAGGGCCTTCAGATCATCCAGCTCTGTCTGGAATTGCGGGTTCAGCGCGGCATCGATCTGGATGCCGGCATCCGCGGCGATGGACTTCAGCTTGTCGCCGACGAGCTCGTGGTCATGCACCTCGGTTGCGCCCTGATCCCTGATGTCCTGGCTGCTCCCCTGATCGACGCCCACCTGGCCGGCCATCACCTCGAACAGGCCGCCCTGGCTGACCATGGCGACGAAGCTGCGATCGGTGGCGGAGACATCGTCCGCCGCATTGGCGACGACCGGGGCGGACGCAGCGGCCAGCGCGGCGGCCAGAACGATTGTCCTGTAACTCATGAATATTCTCCTCATTGAGAAAAGATGATCGATTTCTCTTGTCGCCATGAGGAATAACAAGCGGTTGATGACGCTTTGGTTTCTCGACGTGACCGAATGGTTACTGCCGTAGCCGATCGGCCGGATCTGACGGATCCTTTGTCTATCTGTGTGGAGTTGGCGCCGGATCTCCGGGCGGTGGCGCCGGGTCGTCCGCGGCATAGGCCGGGGTGGCCAGGCGCAGGCAGCTGATGACGGTGGCGGCAGCGGCCAGGCCGGCTGCGGTCAGCAGCGCCATCGTGGTGCCGCGCTCCGGGAAATGGGCGAACAGCAGGGCGACCAGCGCGGCGCCGGTGGCCTGGCCCAGCAGCCGGGCGGTGCCCAGCATGCCGCTGGCGGCACCGCTGCGGCTGCGCGGGGCGGACCCGATCATGATCCGGTTGTTGGGCGACTGGAACAGGCCGAAGCCGGCGCCGCACAACGCCATGCGCCAGGCGATGCCGGCCGCGGACGGGTCCGCCGGCAGCGTCGCCAGCAACAGCAGCCCGATGGCCAGGATGGCCAAGCCGATGCCACCCAGCAGCCCGGCAGGGTGGCGGTCGGCCAGCCGGCCGGCGATGGGGGCGGTCAGCGCCACCGCCAGCGGCCACGGGATCATCAGCAGCCCGACCTGGGCCGGCGCGAAGCCGTAGCCGGTCTGCAGCAGGAAGGGCAGGGCGACGAAGGCCGTCATCTGCGCGGCGAAGGAACTGATCGAGGTGCAGACCGACAGCGCCACCACCGGGATGCGCAGCAGGTCCAGCGGCAGCAGCGGCGCGGTTACCGCCAGCTGGCGGCGCGCCAGCCAGACGGCCGCGGCGATGCCGGCGCCGAGCTGGATCGCAACGACGCTCCAGTCCAGCCCGTGGCTGATGCTGTCGATCACGGTGATCAGCAGGCCGAAGGTGGCGGCCGACAGCAGGGCGCTCAGCAGGTCGAAGCGGCGGCCTGACAGGTCGCTCTCCGGCAGGTTGCGGCTGCCGATGACCAGCGCGGCCAGGCCCAGCGGCACGTTGATCGCGAACAGCCAGGGCCAGGAGGTGACGGCGAGAAGGGCACCGGCGAAGCTTGGGCCGACGGTCGAGGCGCCGGCCGCGACCATGGCGTTGATGCCCAGCACATGGCCCAGCCTGGCCCGGGGGAAGATGTAGCGGATCAGCGCGGTGTTCACGCTCATGATCCCCGCGGCGCCGAAGCCCTGCGCCACGCGCGACAGGGTCAGGGTGACCAGCGAATCGGACAGGGCGCAGGCCAGCGATGCGACGCTGAACAGCAGCAGGCCGCCGATATAGACCCGGCGGTAGCCGTGGATCTCGCCGAGCGACGCCAGCGGCAGCAGCGAGATCACCACCGCCAGCTGGTAGGCGTTGACGATCCAGATCGACATCGACGGGCTGGCCTGGAACTCGCCCGCGATGGTCGGCAGCGCCACATTGGCGACGGAACCGTCGAGCACGGCGAGGGTGACGCCGAGCACCACGGTGGCGAAGGCCCATCTGCGGCGGGGCAGGGGCAGGCCGTCGGGCAGGGACACGGGAATGACCTCGTTCTTCGCGGGGTGGCCTTGGGCCACCATCCACCACAAGATCCTGGAACCAGCCGTTTCAGATAGCTATAGCGTTTTAGCTATATCAGAGTAGCAAAATGACCGATTCGGACCAGGCCGCCCCGGCGACGCACAGCCAGACCACGACGCTGCGGCTGCAACTGATGGCGCTGCTGCGCCGGCTGCGGCGGGAATCCGACAGCGACGACATGCCGTTGTCGCGGCTGATGCTGCTGGGCGCCCTGCTGCGCCTGGGCGGCACGGCCAGCCCGACCGAACTGGGCACCGTCGAAGGCCTGCGCTCGTCCAATGTCGCGGCGCTGCTGCGCGGGCTGGAGAAGGATGGGCTGGTGGTGCGCTCGGCCGATGCCGGCGACCGGCGCCGGCTGCATGTCGTCATCACCCCCGCCGGCACCCAGGCGGTGCTGGAGAACCGCAGCCGCCGCGAGGCGTGGCTGTCCCAGGCCATGGCCGCCTGCCTGACCGCCGAGGAGCGGGCGCTGCTAATCGCCGCTGGTGTGCTGCTGGAGCGGCTGGCGGAGTACCAGGAGAAGGGCGGCTAGGGCCCTCTGCCTCCGGGCACCCGATCGCAGTAGCATTATCCGCAGCGCTTGTTCATTCTTTGTTCCATGAATAACCCGCAATCCGCTTCCGACACTGCCGAGACCCGGCCGACCGATCCCGACCTGAAATGGACGGGATGGGCTCTGGACGCGCTGCGCCAGACGGTCGAGATCGATCTGCGCGCCAAGCGCGTGGTCGAGCGGCAGATGGCGATTCCGGGGGAGGCGGCGCCGAATGCCGCGGCGGTGCAGGCCCGGCTGTCCCGGTCGGTGCGGCTGTCGATCGCGATGACCGAGCGGATCCGGGCCGATTACCTCATGCGCCGGGACGGGCGGAAGCAGTCGGGTGAGCAGGAGCGCCGTCAAAGACGGCGGGCGCAGGCGCCCGACCTGGTCGCGGAAGCGGCGGCCCTGCCCGGCGATGCCGCGGATGCCGAACGGGTGCGGGCGATGGTGCGGGAGGATCTGGTCGAGGACGAGATCCTGGACGTGCAGATCGACGCTCTCTCGCCGCAGGAGTTCGTGCAGGCGGTGTGCCGCAAGATCGGCCTGCCGCCGGACCCGTCCTGGGTGCCGCGCGGCTGGGACGAGGCTGGCGAGGTGAGGGCGGAGACCGCCGAACGCACCTCCGCGGCAGCCTGGCCCCAGGCTCCGGATGAGGCCGCCGCCGGCCGCCCCATGCCGAAGCCATGGCAACCGGACAGCAGTTGAAGGCCAACCTGGCCGACGACACATCGGCACGGCCGGGCCACCCCAGCACCGCCATTGCGAGCGCAGCGAAGCAATCCAGTCGGGCAGCCAGAGGCGGCGCGAGTCTGGATCGCCACGCCCTGCGGGCTCGCGATGACGGAGAGGGCTGGGCGGACCGAACCCAGCCGGCTCTGGCCTACTCCGCCGCCTCGACCAACGGGGCGGGGATGTAGTTCAGGATCGGGCCGAGCCAGCGCTCGACCTCGGCGATCGCCATGCCCTTGCGGCGGGCATAGTCCACGACCTGGTCGCGCTCGACCTTGGCGACGCCGAAGTAATACGAGTCCGGATGCGCCAGGTAGACGCCGGAGACCGAGGAGCCGGGCCACATGGCATAGCTCTCGGTCAGGCGCACGCCGATCCGGCGCTCGGCGTCGAGCAAGCGGAACAGCGTCACCTTCTCGGTGTGATCCGGCTGGGCCGGATAGCCGGGGGCAGGGCGGATGCCGCGATAGGGCTCGCCGATCAGCTCGTCCGGGGCGAAGGGCTCGTCCGGGGCATAGCCCCAGATCTCCTTGC